>JAZNVS010000097.1:0-2249 GCA_045592965.1 Bacteroidales bacterium
TGTCTATAATCTTTAGTTATTACAAAGCTAAAATCTCTCATAAGAATAACTTTGATGAAAACGTTTTCATCAAAGTTATTTCATTTATCTGATATACATTATTTTACAAGGATTTTACCAACTATTTTTGTCTATTATACCTAAAAAAATCGACAATTCTTTTGCAGGCTGAGCCGTCGCCGTATGGGTTGACAGCCTTGCTCATCTTGTTGTAAGATTCTTCGTTTTCCAATAATTCTGAAACTTCATTGATAATCTTATCGTAATCAGTTCCAACGAGTTTCACTGTCCCAGCTTCTAAAGCTTCCGGACGTTCGGTATTGTCGCGCATTACCAAGACTGGTTTTCCGAGACTCGGAGCTTCTTCTTGTATGCCGCCGCTGTCGGTCAAGATGACATCTGCTTTTTCCATCAAAAAGACAAAGTTAAGATAATCAAGAGGTTCTATGAAAAAAGTGTTCCCTGATTTATCTTTGTCATTACCGAAAATTTCTGCTATAGGCTTACGTACATTAGGATTTAAATGCATAGGATAAACAAAATCGACATCAGGATATTTTATTGATAATGTTTTGATTGCATTACAGATATTTCTAAAACCTTCGCCGAAGTTCTCGCGACGATGTCCTGTGATAAGAACGAGTTTTCTTGTAGAGGCACACGGACGTGTGTCTTCACATGAGATACGATTCACATCGTAACCGTTATTCTTAATATTTTTTTGCAAAGTTGATGCGAGATTGTCGTCTTCTTTAATTTTATTAACAACCCAGAACAAGGCATCGATTACGGTATTGCCGGTGATAATTATATTCTGATTATCAACATTTTCTTTCAAAAGATTCTGACGACTTAATTCCGTTGGTGCGAGATGATAAGTTGCGATGCTTCCTGTTATTCTGCGGTTCATCTCTTCCGGCCAAGGACTATAAATATTGTTGGTTCTAAGTCCGGCTTCGACATGAGCGACAGGAATTTGCTTGTAGAAAGCCGCCAATGCCGCTGCTGTTGAAGTAGTTGTGTCGCCATGAACAAGAACGAAGTCCGGATTTATTTCATCAAGAACATCACGAAGTCCTAATAAGACTCTTGATGTGATGTCGTACAAATCCTGTCCTTGTTTCATAATGTTAAGGTCAAAATCAGGTTTTATCTCGAAGATGTCAAGAACTTGGTCGAGCATTTCTCGATGTTGGGCGGTAACACATACCAAAGTCTGAAATTCAGAGTTTTCCTGGAATTTCTTTACCAACGGAGCCATTTTAATCGCTTCAGGACGTGTTCCAAATACCAACAATACTTTCTTCATCTTTATTAAAATTTGAGCAAGTTCTTAATTTATTTTATCACATTATTACCGCAAAAATCCAAGACTATTATGTCGTTTCTATAATTCAATTCTGCAAATTCTTTATGATTTACGAGGAAAACGACAATATCAGCAGAATCGTAAGCTGCTTTATAATCAGTTAGTTTGAAGAGATTATTTTCTTTCACGTTAGGTTCCACAACCATAATGTCGGGATTGTTGCACGACTGTATTACTTTGGTTGTTATAGACTTCGCGGGAGATTCTCTAAGGTCGTCGATATTAGGTTTGAAAGCAAGACCCATCAGTGCGACCCAAGGTTTACGATGGTTTTCGAGTTCAAATTTAAGCATTTCATTATGTACTTTTTCAGCGCACCAGAATGATTTGTAGTTGTTTATTTCACGAGCTGATGCGATGATTTTTGACTCCATAGGGAATGCTGCTGTAATGAAATAAGGATCAACAGCGATACAGTGACCGCCCACACCACAACCAGGCTGAAGTATATTTACTCTTGGATGCTTGTTAGCTAAATTGATAAGTTCCCAAACGTTGATACCAGCTTTATCACAGATTAAGGACAATTCATTTGCGAAAGCAATCTGAACGTCACGAGATGAGTTTTCGGTAAGTTTGCACATCTCAGCTGTTTTACAGTTTGTGCGATGTAAAGTGCCTTTTACGAATTGGCTGTAGAATTCGATAGCCTTATCAGTAGAAGCCTCGTCAATACCACCAATTACTCTGTCGTTGTGAACGAGTTCATGAATTACGTTACCAGGAAGAACGCGTTCTGGGCAATAAGCTATATATATTTTACCTTCGAGTTCTGGTCTCTCTGCGAAGATAAGGTCTCTCATCTTTTCTGTTGTACCGACAGGTGAAGTAGATTCAATAACATAGAGGTCACCTTCTTTCAGGAGAGGTAGAACAGCTC
>JAZNVS010000098.1:0-7113 GCA_045592965.1 Bacteroidales bacterium
GTCTGTTGTCTGTTGACCGTTGACCATCTTAATGATGAAACGGTTATTGTTTACGTTGCTCATTGCTGTGAAGTGGTAGTCTTCAACCAACATATTTGTCTCGATGCCTGTGAAACGGTCTACCAAAGTGACGCTTTGGAACTTGCCGTTAGGCTCTATGCTGATTGTATAGTTACCCATTTGGTTAGCGTTGAAGCTAAGTTCTACTTCTTGAACGTCTGCATCGCAGTTGTAGATACCGTAGTTCTTACCGTCTTCTGCAACATAGACTGTAGCGATAGCATCGTTGAAGTTTTGGAGTTTGTTGAAGCCTTCACTCTTACCAGCGAGGTTGATAATGACATTGTCTTCACCTGCATTACCTGTAGCTGTGATGTTAAGGGAGTTGTTAGATTTCTCGCTTCTTGCACCACGACCACCGTATGATAATGAAGAATAATAGTCATTTCCATTTGCCTGTACAAAGAAAGCATCACCAACTGGGATAGTTTTTTGTGAGTAATCGTACCCGCCTTTTGATGTAACGACAGCCACGCCTTCAACTAAGTTTGTAAATGTTGCTTTTGTAATATCCATATTGAATGTAAATGGGTTGCCGAGCAAGTAGAAGTTAGCGAGAGGTTTTTCTTCATTATAATTCAAGTAATTCCATGAATAATAATTTTTAGCATTCAAAGTACCTGTCAATTCTATTGTTGATTCTGTTTCATGAGAAGCCAAATAACCCACGCCTTGTTCGAAAGTTGGACCGAAGCTTGCTGCATTAGCCTTATGGTTACGCCATTCTAAATCTTCATCACCGTCATATTTAAACAAGTCGTAGTTACCTTCTGAAGCATTGATGAAGTTAAATACTGAAGCGTTAGTGAAAGGAGATGAGATGAACTGCCAGCCGTCTTTGTTGTCTGATTGCCATTCTTCAGGCTTAGTAATACCCATTACGAATGTAGCAGGAACGTCTTCGTTGTTTTGGAAGATTTGAGCGCCATCGTTGATGACTAAGTTAGCTGCAGCCTCGTTTACCAAAGTACCTTCTACTGTGAGAGAAGCACCATTGTTGATTGTAACGCTACCTCCGTTTATTGTCATATTATTAACATTGACGTTAGAAGCTATTGTTACATTACCTTCGATGAATACGTTAGCGCCGTCAGCAGGAACGCCATTGCTCCAGTTAGTTGCTGATGTCCATTCACCTGCACCTGTAAATACGTTAGCGTCGTTCTTTACGATTGCTGATGATGTCCATGTGATTTCTGATTCTTCATATATAGGTCCGTTGACAACAATATTATCTATATACATAGGACCAAATCCATAATCTGTATGGCAGAATGCTATGTATATGGTTTCTTCCTCAATAGCACTTAAGTCTATTTCTCCAGATTCATGCCATGTATTTGAGGCAACTTCTGTTGATGTTTTATGGAACAATGAATTTGTCCAAGGACCGTCTTCTGATGTCGCATAATAAACATCTAATTCTTTACTGCCTGAATATCCATAATTATCGAACAGATAGCTGAATGTCAAAGATGAATTTGCAGGAGACATAGGAGGCAATATCATATAATATTTCTCACCACCGGAATACCATCTATATGACACTAATGAGGCATTATACTCTCCTATATTTGAATAACCGAAAAGCCAATTGTCTGTAGTTGTCCAATCAGGTTGGAATTCCATTGCCTCACAATTTTCTTCAATAACTGCACCTATTCCTTGATATATCATTGCTGCAACACCATAATAATAACTGCCGTTTGGTAATTCTGCCCAATCTGTATCTGAATAGCTTTCTGTTGATGTTGTTCCGAGTTGATATACACCAACAGAAGCTTCATTTCCATAGACATTATAGCTGTCATATTCTGCCGCCCAGCTTATATCAACTTGTGAATTATTTACTGTAGCTGTAAGATTATTGATTGTTGCTTCAGGAAGTTCTTCAGCTGTCAATACTATTGTTTCGAATTCGTATTCTGGTGATTTAAATGTGACAATTACATTTTCAACGATCTGTGTCTTATAACCTGATTTTGATATTGTGGCTGTATATGTATAAGAGCCCCACTTGTCGCCATATAAGACATCACCGCTAAATGTACCGTCTTCCGCAGTCGTGAAGGTGAACAACTGATCGTTATAGAATTGGTCTTGTCCTTCGATAGTAACCGTTGCGCCTTCAATAGCATTTGTGCCGTCTGTCACAACTCCTGTCACTGTACCGTAATCATTTACATTGATTGATTTACCGTAACCTTTTTCCGATTCACCCAAGCCATCATAAACTGCTGTAACACATATCGTATTTCCATTTTCTCTGTATTGGAGACCATCTTCAATAATATATAAAGTAGATGTCAATAATGTTTCTCCATTGAGTTTTGTGAATACTTCATTAGATTCTGCATCATAATATTTTTCATAAACATTATAACCCGTTGCGCCTTCAACAGCATCCCAATATAAGATGATGTCTTCGCCTGCCACATAATATTCTTTATCTGTATCAATTTGGTTGACACCTGTCAATTGTAAAATAACATCACGTGTTACTGTTGACCCGTTTTCGACATAACCGCTCTCGCTCCAAGAATAATTCGCGACATTTGAATATCCTTTCTCATAAGGAGCTTTACTTACTTCTATTGAAAATTGAGTTTCTTTCAAAGGTAAAGGTAAAGTTTCGTTAAGCATACCGTTTTCGTCTGTTGTAAACTCATAGTTTTTCTGAACGTCAAACTCATCATAACCTGTAATAGTTACCATAGCATCTGCTATAGGATTGCT
Source organism: Bacteroidales bacterium (assembly GCA_045592965.1). GTDB lineage: Bacteria > Bacteroidota > Bacteroidia > Bacteroidales > F082 > Limimorpha. The sequence goes on from JAZNVS010000098.1 coordinate 2,797, forward strand.
TTCATTATCCTTAACATTAAGGACAAGGGTGAATGTACCAGCAACTTTTACATATACAGGGGCACTATGGTATGTTTCACACTCGTCAACAACAGCTGTAACTGTAATAGCATTACCATTATCAGTAGTATTATGTGGAAGCTCTGACAACTCGTATGTTGTTTCCTCAGTATTGACCTTGAACTCATTATTTACATATATATTGTAACTTTGGGCTCCCTCACAACCATTCCATTGAATAGTTGTTTTATCATATGAATATATTTTATCGCTACTACCTTCGGTTAATACGAGATTTTGAGGAGCAGGTCTTCTTACATCAAATGAATAAGGGGTTGTTGATGGAGCTACACCGTTACCACCGTCTCTATAAATTTCAGTATCACCATCACTTATTATAAATGAATTTTCATAAGAGTACATGCCTTCGGTATAAGTCACAGTAACGGTTGTACAATAAGGAACATCTATATGACGAGTATATGTAACTCCATTATCAATTGTTAAGCTTTCACTTTCAATTTCACCATCACTAAATTCTACTTTCAAGGAGCCTCCATTCCAACCATCACCATAAGAGTCTTTCAACTCAAATGTTATAGTACGTCCACTGAATTGTTCTGTTGTGACAGATAAAGCTTCAGATTCTGGAGATGTACCTGAATTGTTTCCTGCTTTCACAGTAAAGCTGTAAGATGTTTCTGCGCTTAAACCTATTGCTGTGTAAGTTGTTGTATTTGTTTGATCTAAATAAACAGCATCTTTATAGATTTCATAATATGTTGCGCCATCAACAACATCCCATGTCAATGTTGCAGAATTATGTGTTACGCTTGTTGCTTGGAGGTTAGCTGGAGCTGCTTCAGGAGCTGGAGCCCATGTTGTAGCTGTAGCTGTATTTGAGGCTTCACTTGTTCCTATTTCGTTAGTAGCAGTAACAGTATAACTATATGTTGTGCTTGCTGTCAAGCCTTCATGTGTATAATTTGTTCCTGTAATGTTTTCTGCTATTACAGTTGTACCTTCATAAACAGTATATGTATCTGCGCCGAATACAGCATTCCATGATAATTGGACAGCAGTTACACTTATTGCATTAGCAGATAAGGTTGGAGCATCAGGAGCTTCAGGAAGAACTTCTTCAAGAACCCATATTGCAGCAGCATCAATATCAGCATCACAATAAACTCTTCCATCAGAGTTAACTTTAAAATAATTATCTCCTGACTTCTTAGTATCTCTCATATAGAAATATGTAGAGTTTGTGTAATCAAATTGTAAAGGTGAATTTGGAGATTGTTGATAACAATCTACATTATATGTATTCTTTGCACCACATTCAATGTAGTATCCATCAATTGTACGAAGATAATAATAACCATTATCAGCTTCCTCAACAGTAAATATCTGCATAGAATTATCTGCAATAGTTGAAGTAGCAACATTAGATAAATTTGTTGTAGACATAGTATAGGAGCTAACATTAAGGTATTTTCCCGTATAATATGTACTATAAGCAACCTTAACACGGAATTGTTTTCCTGCAAATGGACTTTCTGGTCTTTCAGTAACTGTTACAGTTGTAGAAGCTGTAGCTGTAGCTGTTGCGCTTTCAGAGTCTGTCACTGTGCAAGTGAAAGTATATTCACCAGTTGTTGAAGGAGAGAAAGTATACGATGCATCTGTTCCTACGATTTCTTCGTTAAGATACCAGCTGTAGGTATAGCTTCCGCTACCGTATTGAGCGTTAGCATAGAGTGTTGTTTTTTCATCTGAATAAATATCTGTATCACCTTCAAGAGTAAGAGCGAGAGCAGGTCTTTCTGCAACTGTTACAGTTGTAGAAGCTGTAGCAGTTTCACCTTCAGAGTCTGTCACAGTGCAAGAGAAAGTATATTCACCTGTTGCTGAAGGAGTGAAAGTATATTCTGTTCCTGTAAATTCAATTGGTTCTTCGTTCATTGTCCAGCTATATGAGGTATATTCCTCGCTACCGTTAGAAGCTGTTGCTCTAATAGTTGTAGACTCGTTTAAATAAATCTCTGTATCATCTGCATTTACTGTAAGAGCGAGAGGTTTTGGTCCTGAAGCTTCGAATGTAAGTTGGATTTGGTTTCTATATGTTTTTACATTGAGATTTTCAGAATATATACCTGCAATATTAGTAACTTGTGTTCCATTCCTACGTACAGAATAGCCTTCTTCAATTACATCACAGTACCACCAATAGTAATTGGTACCAAGACCACCACTCGATTTATCCACTATTGTCAACAGCAGGTTCTTATCAGCACTATACTCAAAATCATTTGTAAAGTCAAATGACACCCATTCTCCAGCCTCAAAAGTAACAGTGCCATCGAAATTAGGTTCCAACGTTGCTTCTAAATTTACACCTGCTTTTAAAGAACCTCCTTCACCATCATATTCTGTCAAATAAATTGCCATACTTCTAGTATACGTTCTACCACTAATCGGAGTCACTAAGGAACCACTATTTGTTTCTCCATAAAATCTAAAAGACAAAGAGGTAATAATTCCAGATTGTTCTATTTCACTATATTCAAACAATTGCTGTGCAACTCCATATCCTGCATACATGTCATAAGGAGTATCATAATTAGGATCGTCTCCACTTCCAATCGTTATTGTAGTTTCTTGTGCATTAAGCACATTTACTCCTAAGAATGTTAGGAGCATCATTGTTAAAAAGATAAATTTCTTTTTCATAAGCGTTTTTAAATTTTAAAATTTAAGTTAATAATTTTATTTTGTTTTGTTTTCAAGTCTAAAGTCTAAAGTCTAAGGTCTAAAGTCTAAAGTGTCACGAGACGCACCTCCATCACTCCATCACTCCATCACTCCAAATACGTCACGTCTCTACAAACCTTTCTCAGATTCTACAAGCCTTTCCAAAGAACCATGCTTTCTAAAACCTTATAATTCAGCACTAAAAAGCCTGCAAAATTACAAAATAATTCAATACAATTGTTAATTTATTTTTAAAAGACAATGTGTCAATAAGTAAAAATACGTGCAGAAACCTGCGATACGCGGAGACAGAAGTCTACAAGTCGCCGAGTCACCGAGTCAATAAGACAATAAGTCAATGTTAAAAAAAGATTAACTTTATTTCTCTTGACAAGTCATTGACGATGTATTATCTTTGCATCATTCTTAACAACTAAAAAAATCAAAGTCTATGAAAGAAGAAGATGTATTATTTGAAAGCCCTTACATCTGTAGCACGCCCGTTATCAGAGGCGAAGATGCAAGACGATTCATGCAGAGAATCCGTGAAAATCATAAGGAAACCCCTGAAGAGAGAGACAGACGCGAAGCGAATTATGAACTGATAATGAAAATCTTTAAGGGATAAACTTATGACGAATTTTCTTGAGAGTGGTTTTAATGATTACGAAGTACGAAAACTACAAAAAGGCGAAACGATAAAGTCGTTCGACTGCGGCGACGAAGACCTGAACGACTTTATCATGAATCGTGCAGAAGGCTATAACAAAGCTATGCTATCTGTGACATATGTCTTTGAGCATAAGATATCTGGGGAAATAATCGGCTATTTCAGTCTTGCCAACGACAAGATTTCCATCGACAACTTTGACAACAACAATACATTTAACCGTTTCTGACTACTTCTTTTCAAAAACGAGAAGCGACTGAAAAGTTATCTTGCCGTCAAAATATGCCGCTTAGGAATCGCCAACGACTTTCACGGATGCGGAGTCGGAAGCATGTTGTTAGATTTCATAAAATCATATTACAAAAGAGGTAACAACGCTGGATGCCGTTTCCTTACCGTCGATGCTTATTTAAATGCAGTGTCGTTTTATGAGAGAAACAAATTCCAGTATCTTCAGAAAAACGAGAAAAGAACCAAACTGCTGTATTACGACCTTAATGAGATAATGAGTCAATGAGCCTTATAAGGGCGACAGATATAGCCAATTATGAAGTTATGGAGTTTGGAGTTATGGAGTTATGGAGTTATGGAGTTATGGTGTTATGGAGTTATGGAGTTATGGAGTTGGGAAGTACTCCATCACTTCATCACTCCATCACTTCATCACTCCATCACTTCATCACTCCATCACTTCATCACTCCACCACTCCATAACTAAATAAAAAAAGAGTTGCCATCTCTCATAGCAACTCTTAATTTTCAATTGTCAACTGTAAATTGTCAATTATTTACGTTTTCTCATTGCAGCGTATCCCAACGCCATTCCGCCTAACAACAGCAAGCCGCTGCCGAGAGGTGCATCTTCATTAGATGAGCTGTTGTGGCCTGGAAGGCCG
>JAZNVS010000099.1:0-53703 GCA_045592965.1 Bacteroidales bacterium
GAGATAATTGTTTAGATTTGAAATATCAATATGATTCCTTTCCAATCTGTACCTTAGATTTGAAATTTCTGCCGTAAATTTCTTTATAAGTTCCTCTTTTTTCTTCAATTCTGCATTTAGGCTCTTTATTCTGCCTTCAGTAAGAGAATTTGTGAATTTTAAATTCTCAAGATTACTTCTGATCTGACTTATTTCTGTTTCAAGACTCTTGATTTCATCAAGATATGATTTTATCTCTTTTTCTTTGATTCTATTATATTTGTCCATTTCAGACTCCATATGTCTGATCCTCTTATTGATTTTATTTATTTCCTCTTCTTTGTCCGTAATGTTTTTTTGCTTTCACTATACGCTTCCGAGATTTCTTTTTCTTTTCTTTTGTCTCTATATCTTATCAAAACGATAGCAACTACTGATAAAATCAAAACACTTGCGAGTATAACATAAAACTGTTTTATTTTTCTCTGCTTTCTTAACATTTCTTTTTCATGCATTCTTTCTTTGTATGCATTATAAACAGTCAGTAGACTATTCTTATCCACACTACTGTTGATTATGCTATTGGATAATTCTGACGCCATGCTGTCGTAATATGACATCATCTCTTGATTATCCAAAGAGTCGTAGATGGCAGATAATTCTGTAGATGACATGTATTTTGTATAAACATCATTACTTAGGACACTTTTCCCCAAAAAGTAAATAGCAGAATCGTATTTCATGTCACCATAAAACATATCGCCCAAGGTTGCATAATATGCATACTTTGGAATGTAATCTTCAATCAAATCCAAATTATTCCTAATCATAACAAATGCACTATCCCTTTCGCCCTTATTGAAAAGAATCTGGGCTATGCATTTCTCGACATCCAATCTGTTTGGAAGTTCTGAGTTGGTCTCCAACGACTTATTATAATAATACAATGCGCTGTCGGGCATATTGTATAGCTGATATGAATTACCCAAGCATTTGTAGGTGTTAGCTACGGCTATGTTTTCTCCAAGCAACAATACATATTTCAATGCTTTTCTGTATTTGGAAATCGCAAGGTCGCAGTAGTTTTCACTAAGGAACAACTCACCTAATCTCGTATAAATCAATGAGAGGAAACGGATTTTTTCGTAATCAGGGCTTTGAGCTTCGAGCTTCGAGCTGTGAGCATTTTCTTTTACCTGAGACTTTAGCCTTTCGCCATTAGCCATTAGACCTTTGTCCTTAGTCATCAGACGCCACAGGGGTGACGTCTCTACATGAGGTTCCATAATCTCCAAGGCTATGAAATAATGTTCGCAGGCTCCTACGATGTCATCGCGTTCGGTGAGACCGACGGCATGGTAGTAGTGCGCGCGAGCGCGTTGATATTCTATGTCAACAGACAACGGACAACGGTCAACAGTTTTTTTGAGGCTTTGAGCTTCGTGCTGTGAGCTTTGAGCATTGCGCCCCTGCGACTTTAGCCTTTTCTCAGATTCTGAAGTTTTCAGATTTTCAGATTCTAAAAAAGGCTCATTGCTCATGGCTCGTGGCTCGCAGACTTTCTTAGATTTTTTCTGTACCAATTTGTGGTTTGTTTTTTCATTCCCACAAATTTCACTGATGTTCACGGATTTTTCAGTTTCAGAAAAAGGCTCATTGCTCATAGCTCGCTGCTCACAGCCTTTTTCAGATTCTGAGATTTCCAGATTTTCAGATTCTAAAAAGACTGTTGTCTGTTGACTGTTGTCTGTTGTCAGCCGAAGGCTATCAAAAAACGCCACTGCCTTCTTAACTTCGTCAAAATTATATTGCGGGAGGTAGTTTTTATAAAGAGAGTCGGCGAGACGAATTTGGGATTCGTAATATAAAATCTGAGAATCTGAGAAACTGAAAACCTGAGAAGGGCTTTGAGCTTCGTGCTGTGAGCTTTGAGCTTTGCGGAATCTCTGCTCATGGCTCATTGCTCGCTGCTCACTGCCTTTCCCAGATTCTGAGGTTTTCAGATTTTCAGATTCAAAAAAAAGAGTCTGTTGACTGAGCAAAGCGAATAATATGTAAAGCAGGAGTATTCTCATTGTCTCGCAAAGATAATGAAAAAACGCGTTAAATACAGAAACATCTGCACTTAACGCGTAAAATATTCTCAGTTTCTCAGATTCTGAGATTTTGAGTTTTAATATTATTTCTCTTCGCTGAGTCTCTTATAACCTTCGTAGCGAAGTTTTGCGTATTGTTCTGTCTTGGCAAACAATTCCTTGGCTTCTTGTGGGAACATCTTTACCAATGAGTTATAACGTACCTCACCTAAGATAAAGTCTTGGAACTTGCTCCAGTCTGGTTCTTTGCTGTCTAAATGGAACCCGTTTTGTCCAGCGTCTTCTTCTGTTGGGTTGTAACGGTAAAGATGCCAGTAACCGCATTCCACAGCTTTCTTCTCTTCTTCTTGTGTACGGCTCATGCCAACTTTGATGCCGTGGTTGATACATGGAGCGTAGCAGATGACGAGTGATGGACCGTGATATGCTTCAGCTTCCTTGATAGCCTTGAAATATTGTGCTGGATTTGCACCCATAGCTACCTGAGCTACATATACATAACCGTAGCTCTTAGCTATCATGCCCAAGTCTTTCTTACGTACTTTCTTACCTGATGCAGCAAACTTAGCGACAGCACCTGTTGGTGTTGATTTCGATGACTGACCTCCAGTGTTAGAATAAACTTCTGTGTCGAGGACGAGTACGTTGACATCTTCACCTGATGCCAAGACGTGGTCTAAGCCGCCGAATCCGATGTCGTATGCCCAGCCGTCACCGCCGATAATCCATTGTGACTTCTTGACTAAGTGGTCTTTCAACTCAACAATTTGTTTGCAGTATGAACAGTCGCATTTAGCTGCTTTTTCGAGAATTTGAGGAGCGAGTTTTTCTGTTACCTGACCATTTTCACGATTGTCTATCCATTGCTGGAATAATGCTTTCAGTTCATCTGAGCAGCAGTTGCAACCTTCGATGGCTTCTCTCATGATGCGTTCTACGCGGTCGCGGAGTTTGTTTGTCGCTGTCTGCATACCGAATCCGAACTCAGCGTTGTCTTCGAACAAACTGTTAGCCCATGCTACGCCTTTGCCGCTTCTGTAGTTCTTACAATATGGTGTTGCAGGAGCTGAGCCTCCATAGATTGAAGAACAACCTGTAGCGTTAGCGACTATCATTCTTTCGCCGAAGAGTTGTGTGATGGTCTTGATATATGGTGTCTCACCGCAACCGGCACAAGCGCCTGAGAATTCGAACAATGGCTGTGCGAATTGACTGTTCTTGATATTTGCGTATTTGTCGATGAGTTCGTCTTTATAAGTGACATTATGTTGACCGTATTCCCAGTTTTCTGCTTCGTGGAGTTGGCTCTCGAAAGGTTTCATCACCAGGGCTTTTTCCTTAGCAGGACATACGTTAGCACAGTTGCCGCAGCCTGTACAATCCATGACCGAGACTTGCATGCGGAAATGCATTCCGGCAAGTTCCTTTGGCATCTTAATGTCGGCAGTCTTCATCGATTCAGGAGCGTTGCTCAATTCTTCGTCGTTCATTACGACAGGACGAATTGCTGCGTGAGGACATACCAAAGAACATTGGTTACATTGGATACAGTTGACAGAGTTCCATTCAGGAACGACTGTTGCAATGCCGCGTTTTTCGTAGGCTGTTGTGCCTGCTGGGAATGTTCCGTCGATGATTTCTTCAAATGTGCTGACAGGTAGGTCATTGCCTAACTGAGCTGTCATAGGACGCATAATCTTGTTGATGAATTCAGGAGCGCCTTTCAATGGCTCTAGTACGAAATCTGCCTTGCAGCTTAAGTGTGCCCATTCTTCTGGAATCTCCACCTTTGTGATTTCACCGCCACGGTCGACAGCAGCAAAGTTCATCTTAACGACGTCTTCACCTTTTTTACCATACGACTTGACGATGAACTTCTTCATTTGTTCTACAGCGAGGTCGTAAGGGATAACGCCCGAAATCTTAAAGAATGCCGATTGGAGAATAGTATTGGTACGGTTGCCTAAACCTATCTCGTTAGCAATCTTTGTAGCGTCGATGATATACATATTGATGTTATGTATTGCGAGATATTTCTTAACGAAGTCAGGCAGGTGTTTCTTTGTTTCTTCTACATCCCATGGTGAGTTGTAGAGGAATGTTCCGTTGTCTTTCAAGCCGCGTAAGCAGTCGTATTTGCTTAAGTATGAAGGAACGTGAACGGCCACGAAGTCAGGAGTACCTACGAGATAAGGAGCCAAGATTGGACGATCGCCGAAACGAAGGTGTGAACATGTGTAACCGCCTGATTTCTTTGAGTCGTAGTCGAAATATGCCTGGCTATATTTATTAGTGTTATCACCAATAATCTTGATGGAGTTTTTGTTAGCACCTACTGTACCATCAGCGCCGAGTCCGTAGAACTTAGCTTCGAAAGTGCCTTCTGGAAGTATTGAGAACTCGGGAAGCATTGGGAGAGAGCCGAACGTGACATCGTCGTTGATGCCGATTGTGAATCTGTTACGAGGCTGAGGACGCTCCAAGTTTTTAAACACTGCCAAGATATGAGCTGGTGTGGTGTCTTTTGATGAGAGTCCGTAACGTCCGCCGATGATGTGAGGCAAGTTGGTGAAGTTGGAGTTGAACAAGTCGTTGTAAGCTTCCACCACGTCTAAGTAGAGAGGTTCGCCGTTAGCACCAGTGTCTTTTGTTCTGTCGAGGACGCAGATACGGTTCACTGTGTTAGGCACGACAGCTAAGAGGTGTTTAACGCTGAATGGGCGATAGAGGTGTACGCTGACGACGCCGACCTTCTTGTCTCTTGCCATCTCTCTGTCGACGACAGTCTTAATGACGTCGGTGATAGAACCCATAGCGATGATGATATTTGTTGCATCAGGAGCGCCATAGTATGTGAAAGGAGCGTATTCACGGCCGGTGAGTTTGCTCATTTCTTTCATATATTTTGCCACTATGTCAGGAAGAGCATAGTAGTATTTGTTTTGTAATTCGCGTGTTTGGAAGTAGATGTCAGGGTTTTGCGCGGTGCCGCGTGTGACAGGATGTTCTGGGTTCAAGGCACGTTCGCGGTATTCTTTAAGAGCTTTCCAATTGATGAGTTTGGCGATGTCTTCTTGTTCGATGACCTCTATCTTCTGAATTTCGTGTGATGTACGGAAGCCGTCGAAGAAGTGCATGAAAGGAACGCGACCTTCAATAGCAGCGAGGTGAGCCACAGGTGCTAAGTCCATGATTTCTTGTACTGAGCCTGTTGCTAAGAGCGCAAAACCTGTCTGACGAGCACTCATAACGTCGGCGTGGTCGCCGAAGATTGACAAGGCTTGAGCTGCTAATGCACGTGCCGATACGTGAAAAACGCCAGGAAGCAGCTCACCGGCAATCTTATACATATTAGGTATCATCAATAAGAGTCCTTGTGATGCAGTATATGTCGTGGTCAACGCTCCAGCTTGCAACGAACCGTGAACAGCACCAGCAGCACCAGCTTCAGATTGTAATTCAACAACCTTAACTGTCTCTCCAAAAATATTCTTTCTTCCTGCTGCACTCCATTCGTCAACATTCTCTGCCATAGGCGATGATGGCGTGATAGGGTAGATGGCTGCAACTTCACTGAACATATAAGAGATATGAGCCGCTGCACAGTTGCCATCACATGTCATAAATTTTTTTTCTGCCATAATGTTATTTTTTAAGATACTGAGTAGAACAAAATTCTACTCCAAATGGTTTCACTTTAAAAGCGCAAATTTACTTTTTTTTTGCGAATGAATTACAAAAAAAAGTTTTGGTTAACGAAAAAAAGCGGACGAATCCGCTTTTTATTATAACCATCTGTGATGGGAAATATTCAAATGAAATTAATTTGCAGCTTTCTGAACTTCTTTGTTGCAGTTTGCGTGGTCGTGACCGCATTCTGCTTTCTGACCTTCTTTGTTACAGTTTGCGTGGTCGTGACCGCATTCTGCTTTCTGACCTTCTTTGTTACAGTTTGCATGGTCGTGACCGCATTCTGCTTTATGACCGCATTCTGCTTTTTGTTCACATTTTTGTTCTGCTTTGCCGTCGCATTTTTGACCTTTTGGGTTGTTGTTGCAGCAGCTTGCTAATAATACTACTGCTAAACCTAATACTAAAAATAATTTTTTCATTGTTTTCAAATTTTAAAGTTTTTCAAATATTAAATTGACTTTACAAAAATACAATAATATTTGTAAAAATCAAATATAAAGGTTGTTATTTTTTTTTGAGTCACCAAGTCGCCGAGAAGTTGCTGAGGTTATAAGATTCTATTCCAAAACAATCTGATATGTGCTTCTGCTTCTTTGCTCGACGTAAATCTTTTTGTCTTTGATGAATTCTTTTTCTAATCCTTCCTTATAATGACGTATTGTGAATAGTTGTAATCCGTCGTTGTATCTTATCTTAAATGACTGAGACAGAGTTTCAATAAGTTGGGTGCGTTTCTTTTCATTTTCATCGAAGCATATTGAAAGGACAAGTGCCGACACCTGTGTCATATTGGCATGAAGATTCAATTCGTCCATAATATTGAAAATGACCGCGCGGTTGTGTTCGTCCATGAAAGAATAGTCGCGTGCAGTGATACTCATAAGAGTCTGTCTATCCTTCACTATGTAAGAAGGCACGTATTCGATATATTCTTTGGTGTTGTCTATTATAGTTGGTTCTAATGAAGTGTCGAGGAATGATTTTACCTTAAGAGGTATATTTTTGTTTTGCAGTGGCTTAAGTGTTTTTGGATGTATGATAGATGCTCCGTAGAAGGCTAGTTCTATTGCTTCGAGATATGAGAGATGTGATATTTTTTTTGTTTCGCTAAAACGTTTCGGGTCGGCGTTGCGCAAGCCATCGACGTCTTTCCATATAGTGACTTCTTCTGCGTCGAGGCAGTTGGCGAAAATTGCTGCTGTAAAATCGGAGCCTTCTCTTCCCAAGGTGGTTGTGGTTTTTGGTGAAATGGTTCCGCCGATGAAACCTTGTGTTATATACATTGTTCCGTTGTGGTTTTTGTTGAGTTCGTCGATGCGGAGTCGGCAGTCGTCCCAGCTGGGATTGGCAGAGCGGAAGTTGTGGTCTGTGATGATGTATTCGCGAGCGTCGAGGAGTTCATTGCATATACCGCACTCGTTGAGGTATGCTGATATTAAAGTAGTTGAGAGAATCTCGCCAAAACTGATGGTGTTGTCGTATTGATAGTCGTAGTCGTAGCCTGTTTCTTGAAGACATAGATATAAATCCAGAAATAGATTTGTCATCACCTCGAAGATAGGGTGGGAGGTGTTGCCTCCGAAGAGGTCGAGCATTATCTTTTCGTGATATTCTATTATCTCGCTGAGGGCGCTTATCTCGAGATGACCGTTGTTCTTTCTGAACTCCGCCAATACTTTCTCTATCGCGTTGGTTGTCTTTCCCATCGCTGAGATAACGAGCATAAGTTCTTTGCGATTCTCTTTTTCAATAATATTCTTTAGGTTCCTTACTGCATCGGCGTCTTTCACAGAAGCACCGCCGAATTTATATATCTTGCGAATCATATTTATAGTTTAGAGTTTATGGTTTAGAGTTTATAGTAGTTTTAAAGTTAAAAGTTTTTATGATTAAAGTTTTTTATCTCGCAAAGATAAAAAAAAGTCAATGGACAAGTGATGACGGATAACGTTTTTTTTATGCAAAAAAAATATTTCCCCCAATGATGGATTTTAACTTTTGATTAGTCTATGCAAAGAGATTCATGAATAGAATGACCGCAAAAGTCAAAGACGCGTCAATTTGGCGCGTCTTTTAATAGTTAATTGTCAATTGTTAACTGTCAATTGTTAACTGTCAATTGTCAATTGTCAACTGTTAATTGTTAACTGTTAATTGTCAATTGTTAACTGTCAACTCCTCTTTCCGCCGTGGTTGAAGCTGTGCTTAGGATGAATGTCTCTGTTGACTTCAACACGCGACTGTGTAGGATAGCTGAGTTTTTCTAAGTCGCTCACTGCCATCCTGATGTCGGTTAGAAGCATATCTGCCATGTCGCGGCTGAAACCTTGACGACACACTATTCTCATCACGACGCATTGTTCCAAGTTTTTCGGCATGGTGTAGGCCGGTACCATCCAGCCGTTTTGTTGCAACTTGTACTGCAAGTCGTATAATGTCCAGTTGGCGACTTTGTCGTATTTAGGATTCAACGACCAGATAAACAAAGGATTTACCACTTCGTTGCTGTAGTTTTTGAACTGAGGCATCTTGCCAATTTCTCCGTGAAGATATTCTGCAATCTCCATAGAGTTCTGTTGTATCGCCTTGTAACCTTGGAATCCTAATCTGATAAACTGATAGTATTGACCGAGGATCTGTGCAGCAGGACGCGAGAAGTTAAGGCCGACTTGTGTGATGTCGGCGCCGAGATAGTTGACGCTGAACGACATCTCTTCTGGCAGATATTTCTTGTCTTTCCATATCACCCAGCCTAATCCTGGATAAACGAGTCCGTATTTGTGACCTGAAGTGCTTATTGACAAGACGTTATCCAACCGGAAGTCCCACCTGACATGAGGTTTTAAGAACGGTAAGATGAAACCGCCTGATGCAGCGTCTACGTGTATGCAGAGTTCGTTGCCTGTCTTTTTGTTGAACTTCGTCACTTCCTTGTCGAGTTCTTCTATGTCGTCGTTCATACCGGTCCAGGTGCAGCCTGCGATAGGGACGATGCAAATAGTGTTTTCGTCGCACATCTCGATGGCTTTCTTTGGGTCGAGAGTTGGGTTGTCGATGCTGAGCGGCACGGTACGCATCTCTATCTGCCACAGCTGAGCGAATTTCTCCCAAACGACTTGAAAACCAGTAGATACCACGAAGTTAGGTTTGTCGTATGGCTTGCCTTGTGCCATTCTTCTTTTGCGCCAACGCATCCATGCCGAGACGCCGCCGAGCATACAAGCCTCCGATGAGCCAATACCTACAGCGCCTGTCTTCCATCGATTTTGTTCTGGACTGTTCCAGAGGTTTGCTATGATGTTGATACATTTCTGTCCCATCAAGGCGACACGAGGATATTCTGTCTCATCGATGTAGTTGATACTGATGGCGTCGTTCATAAGTTTCGTTGCGTAGTCATCCATATAAGTGGTGACGAAGGTGGCGAGATTGAGTCGTGGCTGAGTCTGAGGGAATGTTTCGTCTTTAACCATCTGATAAGCAATCTCCGGTGTTGTCGGTCCGTTAGGAATCTTATCTACAGGCGAAGGGTTGATCATTGCGTCTGTTCCGAAGACATCGCTCTTCGCATCTCCATGTCTGAAATTTAGGTCTTTCATAGTTTTTTAGTTTTAATAATAATGCCAAAGAAACACTGTGAAAGAGATTTTGTTTGTTAAAAAAAAGCGAAGGGAAACAAAAAACGGACGACTTTATGTCATCCGTCTTTCTTTTGTAGCGGGGACAGGATTTGAACCTGCGACCTCCGGGTTATGAGCCCGACGAGCTACCGGACTGCTCTACCCCGCATCCTGATTTCACAAAAAAAACAATTTTTTTTCGTTTTGTTTGCGAGTGCAAAGATAAATCAACTTTCTTTACAAGTCAAGTTTTTTTTCAAAAAAAATACGTAATAATCTTTGGGGTTAAGAAACAGATTATCAATATATATTAAATTTATCTATCTAAAAACATCTAAATTAATTCCGTAAGTCCATTCAATATAGTCGATGGAAGCTTTATGAACCTTCATGAAAGTGCCTACAAATTGATTGCCTTTTTTTCCAAAATAATATTTGAAACCAAGTCTTTCATAATAGTTGGTATATGCACTTGGAAGATATTGGCTTTCGAAAGGCGTTGTGCCAGATAGAGCCCATGATTTTTTCTCGTCGGTTCCGTTGTAAATACCGTGGTATAAGTAATATGACACTCCGATGCAGAAAGCGACTTTATTGTACAAGACCTCGAACATGGCGGAAGCTGCTGCGTGCATTGAGTTTATCGGGCGATATTCGCACAAAGGAACGTTTAAGATACCCGCTTCATATTCGTCTTGGGCTTGTAGATATTTCACCTTTGTCTCGCCAGTATAGCATAGGTCTAAGCCGACATCATATCTGAATATAGGGTGGAAATGACGTGAGACACCGACTCTGAAAGTGTTGCCGAAATAATATCCAGGTTCGCCGGATATCTCTCCGTTACGTTTGGTGTTGGTCTGTAAAAATCCAGGCGCCTCGCTGAGGAAAATATATGTCTTCTTCTTAAATGGCTCCCATTCGCTGCGGGTAAACTCTTCTCTTCCGTTGATATTATAGCGGCAATTCAGCTGATAACCATACACGTTGACACCATGATTAGGTAATACTATAGCGCCGTTGGAAGAGTGTGCAAACCAGAAACGCAGTCCTAAGTCCATGTTGCGACTTATACTGAAAGTAGGTCCGACGTCAATTCCTAAATGAACATTCATCAAAGAACCGATGAACTCGTTGCCATATTTTGGCCAGAACGACAAGCCTGCGAGGATGTCGTAGTCAAACGACCAGCTGCGTCCTCTGTAGAAGTTGCCGTTGATAAAACCGCCTACAGAATAGCAATCGCCTATGGTGTTGATATATTCTGTGACGGGAAGTCCGTTGGCATCGCGATGTTCGTATTTCGCACTGTCGATGGTGTTATGTTCGTAGCGGAAAAAGAAACCGTATGATGGAAAGTTGAAACATTGTTCCCATTCTTTTTTTCCTGTGGTCTGATAACCAACATGCAAGTCGAAGTTGTACTGATGACTCTCGGCGAGATATTTGTGACGTTCTACGAAAGGGATATATGTTCCGTAACGTACGGCCGGCTCAATATACCATTGGGAAAATTTATTTTTTGAATTGTCTCGAGCTTTTTCTTGAGCTAATGAAAATGACGTTATAGAAATGACTAAAAATGATAAAAATAAAAATTTCTTCATTATAAAATGTTTAATGTTTTTGTGTGCAAAGATAAGAAAAGAATGCAAAAGTGAGAGTAAAATTGGAAAAGAATATTGCATGCTAAAACAGTCCTTTATTTTTTTCTCATAACTTACGAGGACAAGCAGATATTTTGTTACTTTGCAATCTAAGTTTTAAAAAAAAATTCAGCATGAGTCACAAAGCAGGTTATGTAAATATTATTGGAAAGCCAAATGTCGGAAAATCAACACTTATGAACGAATTCGTAGGTGAAAAAATTTCTATCGTAACATCAAAAGCACAGACCACAAGACATCGTATTTTGGGTATTGTGAACGGTGATGAGTTCCAAATTGTGTTCTCAGACACGCCTGGAATCATAAAAAATCCCGCTTATAAGATGCACGAAGTGATGAATCAGTTCGTCAATGTCGCTTTTATCGATGCCGATCTGATACTTTATGTCGTCGATATCACGGATAAAAAAATAGACGAGAAGACGGTGGAGCGACTTCAGAGAATAACTGACATCCCGATTTTTGTACTTTTAAATAAGATTGACTTGTCGGATCAAGACGGTGTTGTCGCCGCCGTAGATTTCTGGCAGAAGACATTGCCTACAGCCACCATCTTCCCTATCTCGGCACTTCATCACGCCAACATCAGTCACATCTTCGACTGCATTTTGGAGAAACTTCCGGAGTGTCCACCTTATTTCCCGAAAGACGAGTTCACTGACAGATCGATGCGTTTCTTCATCTCAGAAATAATAAGAGAGAAGATCTTGCTTATCTACAAACAAGAGATTCCTTATTCTGTTGAAGTCGTCGTCGACGCATACGAGGAAAGCAAGAAGATGATAAACATCAGAGCCACCATATATGCCTCACGCGACTCGCAAAAAGCTATATTAATAGGTAAGGCGGGAAGTGCCATCAAAAAACTCGGCATCATGGCGAGAGGCGACATTGAAGAATTTACAGGAAAGAAAATATTCTTAGACCTCAACGTCAAAGTCAGCAAAGACTGGCGCGACAATGAAGAGTCGTTAAGAAACTTCAGCTACGAAGCGTAATTTTTGGTTTAAGGTTTAAAGCTTAAGGTTTAAAGTCAGATGATCTTCACTTTGAGCTTTGAACGTTGAACGTTGAACCTTGAACGTTGAGCTTTGAACCTTAGTTCAACAGCTTTAGTTCAAAAGCCTTAGTTCCAGAATTCTAGAATTCGTCATCTGTAGAGACGTACCAATTACACCATAGAAAATCAAGAAGGTGTAATTGATGCGTCTTTTTTTGAATCTGAAAACCTGAGAATCTGAGAATCTGTGAAAAGTTTTGAGCCTTGAACGTTGAACTTTGAGCCTTGAGCTTTGAACCTTAGTTCAACAGCTTTAGTTCAAAAGCCTTAGTTTAAAAATTCAATTACTTAATAATCAATGATTTACCCCCCCGATTTTATAAAAAAATATTTAAAAAAACTTGTATTTTTGAAATAAAATTATAAACTTTGCAGGACGGACAATGAAAGGAAACAACATGGAAAATAACATACAAATATTAGGCAAGAACAAGTTCATAGAACGTGTGTCTCGGTAAATGACATTTATCGGGAACGTTTTTTAAGAAATATATCAAACTACTGACGTGGGGAAATGGGTTCTGCCCATTGATGTAGGAAAATTAATAATAAATAGAACCCGCCTTAAAATTATAACATTATGAAAAGACTCATTTTATTATTGTCATTGTTTTTCCCTATGGTTCTCGGAGCGCAGCAGTGGGAGATAGGATTTGAAGTTCCTTCGGTTTTCATCGACGGCTTAATCAACGAGGATAACACAGCCATAATAGCAGGCTATCAATACGAGAACGAAGACGATTTCCATTCAGTAGTATATAAAGTCGGCGAGAAAGGAGAATATGAGACATTCTCGTATGACCATGAATTTGACAATGTGAAGTTCATCAAGATAGTCCCTACATCTGAGGGTTATTTTCTTGTCGGTGTTGAGGAAACCGGCAGCGGCACTGTTGAGGCATACGATCTGCATATCGCAGTCCTTGATTCCGGATTGTCTCTGATAGCTCATAAACAGCTTTCGGCGGAAGGCGAATATTCCTTCAGACGTCATCACGACGCTGTTGTAAGAGACGGTAATATTGTAGTTTTGAGTGAGGTTATAGGAGACGGACTGGCGATAGCGAAGCCGGCGTTTCTTGTCTTTGACGAAGGCGGAGAACTTATTGCTGAATCATATCCTGAACAAGGCGATGAGATATACGACATGGATAACCTCAACTTCAGTGACAATCAGCTCAGAGTCAGACCTGACGGCAGCGGATATGTCGTAATAGCCAAATACACGCTTAAAGGGATGAGATTGCTGATATACGACAATGATTTTAATTTTAAAGAGATTGTCTCGGTGGGACACCCGGAATACGGAGGGTCGAATATGTACAACGACCATGAGGTGAGCAGCGACCTGTGGATGTCGGACGACGAGATTATGTTAATGGGTACATATTTTAATCACCCCGAAGATGAGGACAGATATGAGGTTATAATCAGCGGCGTATCGCTTGACGGAACGGTAAACAAATACGAGGTCATATCATCGGACACATGCCATAGTGCTTTTATTGGCAACAACGCCATGAGTTATGTCAACGACAGCACAATATACGGAGGATACCACTCATATTCGAGTCATGCGATACCATTCCACACACAGATCTGTCTGTTTACGCGAGACTTGGAAATATTGGGTACATTGACGGTAAAGGACAGACTCGGGTATAGCGACAAGAGCCTGCTGACATACGACAACGGCGATGTTTTGCTGCTGAGAAGTATCAACAGTTACAAGCCCCAATTGGTAACCGAAGCAAGCATAACGAGATTCTCCCGCAATGATTTCTCAGCCGTCTTGAATGTCAATGAAGTGTCGGAAGACGAGATAGCGAACATGGTTTATCCCAACCCTACAGATGGCGAGCTCAACATCGACATAAGAGGAATAGATACGGGCAGTGAAAACAGAGTCAGGATAATTGACATGAACGGCAGAACCCTGATGAGCCGCATCATCAGAGGCAGCGGAAATGTCCTCACGATGGATGTCGGCGCATTCGATGCCGGAGTATATGTATATGAGATATTCAACGCCGAAGGAACGATAAGCAGAGGAAGATTCGTGAAGAAATAAATCTAACAAGGGACTTGAGTAAGATTAGGAACTTAAGTCCTTTTTTTAATGAAAGGCGAAAGTAGTAATAATACGCTGTGGAAAGCTATTAAATATAATGTTTTTGGTCATATTACGCAATTTGTGGTCGGCAACAGTATAGTTACTAACAAAGGTTATAATGCGAATACAGGAAGAATTACCAGAATTAATACTACAATAGGGGATAATATTTTTCAAGATCTGATGTATTCGTACGATGATTTTGGTAATTTTGCATTAAGAAGAAAAATGAATTCTCCGGTGATCTCAGAAACATTCACATACGACAACATAAACACCACCTTCGACCGTGGTTTCTGTATGCACGAACATTACCGCGACTTCAATCTCATCAACATGAACGGCAGAATGTATGACCCTCTTGTTGGCAGAATGCTTTCTCCCGACATTGTGATACAAAACCCGGAATACTCCCAATCCTACAACCGCTATACCTACTGCTTCAACAACCCGTTGAGGTTTACAGACCCGAGCGGTTATGTGGTGAGAGGAAGAAATGATGTTCTTAATCCGTATTTCTTGTATTATGACTTTAGTAGTTTTAGCAGTGATGGAAGTTCTTTCAATACCGATATTGTTGAGGGATCGCCATCTCCAATATCTTTTAATCTTTTAGTTCATTCCGCATCTTTAGATGATGGATTGGTTTATGGACATATTACCCTTAAATAATTATCTATTATGTTCTCACTTATATTAATAATATTATCAGTAATATCTTTAATAATAGGTTTGTTTTTTGTCAGGCCGGATAGTAACAAAAAAAACTTTGAATATAGAAGTCCTCTTAAACTTTAAACTTTTTTCTTATCTTTGCAAATCACAGAAATTTAATAGAAATGAGTAATATTGTTGCAATAGTAGGAAGACCTAATGTAGGTAAATCGACATTTTTCAATCGTTTGGTACAGACACGTCAAGCTATCGTAGAAGAGACAAGCGGCGTGACTCGCGACCGTCATTATGGTCACAGCGACTGGAACGGAAAGTCGTTTACGGTGATTGATACAGGAGGATATGTCGTCGGTTCCGATGATATTTTTGAAGAAGAGATAAGAAAACAGGTTGAACTCGCCATTGAGGAAGCCGATGTCATAATATTCGTCGTCGATGGCAAAGAAGGTCTCCACGTCCTTGACGAAGATGTAGCCCTGATGTTACGCCGCTCCAAGAAAAAAGTGCTGCTCGCCGTCAACAAAACCGACATCCCTAACAAAGAAAGCAACATCGCCGACTTCTACACCTTAGGTCTCGGCGACATCTTCGCTTTCTCGGCCATGACAGGTACTGGAACAGGTGAACTTCTCGACGAAGTCGTGAAACATCTTCCTAACGAAACTACCGAAGATTACGACGGACTTCCTAGATTCGCTCTCGTAGGCCGTCCTAACGTAGGTAAGTCATCTATGATAAACGCATTCTTAGGACATGAACGTCATATCGTAACAGACATCGCAGGAACTACACGCGACAGCAACAACACTCGTTTCAACGCCTTCAACATGGACTTCGTGCTCGTCGATACCGCCGGTCTTCGTAAAAAAAGCAAGGTGTCGGAAAATATCGAGTTCTATTCCGTGATGCGTTCGATTCGTGCCATTGAAGAATGCGACGTCGCAGCTCTCATCATCGACGCGACACAAGGCTTCGAAGCTCAGGATATGAACATATTACGTCTCATCGAAAGAAACAAGAAAGGTCTCGTGCTCATCGTCAACAAATGGGACTTGATAGACAAAGATTCCAACACTCACCTACAGTATGAAAAGATGATAAGAGAGAAGACAGCACCTTTCACAGACTATCCTATCATCTTCACTTCAGCCATAAATCGTCAGAGAACATTCCGCGTCTTGGAAGCCTTACATCAGGTTTATGAAAACAGAGAACGCAGAATATCGGTACGCGAACTCAACGACACTATGTTAGAGATTATCGCAGCGCAACCTCCACAAGTGGCGTCAAGAAATCGTTATCTCAAGATTAAATATATCACACAACTGAAGAGTCCTACTCCGCAGTTTATCTTCTTCTGCAACTTGCCAAAAGACGTCAAAGAATCATACTATCGTTTCCTCGAGAACAAGATTCGCCAGAAC
This sequence comes from Bacteroidales bacterium, assembly GCA_045592965.1. Classification (GTDB taxonomy): domain Bacteria; phylum Bacteroidota; class Bacteroidia; order Bacteroidales; family F082; genus Limimorpha. The sequence continues at coordinate 16,328 of JAZNVS010000099.1, forward strand.
TGGAACTTCAACGGAGTGCCGATACAATTATTTTTCAGGGAAAAATAATTAACAATTAACAATTAACAGTTAACAATTGACAATTGACAATGACTGTGGACGATGACTGTTGACTGTTGTCCGTTGTCTGTTGACAAAAAAATGGAAGAACTCAGAATAGATAAATGGTTATGGTGTGCGCGTTTGTTCAAGACGCGCACTCTCGCTGCCGACGCGTGCAAGGGCGGCAAGGTGAAGATTAACGACGCCTCAATAAAACCTTCTCGTGATGTTAAGATTGGAGAGCAGATACAGGTGCAACTCGGACAACTGCATAAAGTGGTGGAGGTGAAGAGTATCCCTAAAAGCCGCGTCTCGCCAAAACAAGTCGAAGATGTTTATACTGACTTGACACCGAAAGAAGAATATGAGAGAATAGAGTTCATCCACGCCTATAAGGTGGAATACCGCGACAGAGGCGCAGGACGCCCGACGAAGAAAGAAAGAAGAGAGATTGACAAATTGAAAGAATATTAGAAACTGAGAATCTGAAAATTCAATTCTCAACTTTGACCTTTCAATTTTCAATTTCATCTCACCAAGCTCAAGTGAGAGTGTAATATTTTAAACCATAGATTGCACATAAATCATGTTTTATTTATAAATATTTAATTATTTTTGAAGCATTAAAATATTAAACTTATGAAGAAATTTTTTCTCTTATTATTAATGTTCGTATCATTGAACATCAATGCGCAAACAGGAGCTTTTAAGGTAAAAGAAGGCTCATTTATGCATATTCAGGCTGCATATATGGATGATAAAGAAGATCATCGCGATAAGAATAACAACCCGACGGCTTTGATAAAGATAATAACAGATAATATAAATGAGACAGAACGTAAAAAACTGACATTCTCGGGGAATAGGCTGACGCAAATAAGTGACAAGTCGTATAAAACAGGACAGGTGTGGTTGTATATCACAGCCGAGAATTCTGATTTCTTAGAGATATCACATCCTGAATTTGGAACAGTGAAATTTTATTTCCCAGAGTCTTTATGTGATTGGTGTACTTACGAGATGGTGCTTCAATATATACCTGTTGGTTCCAGCATTGATGTAAATTCCTCGCCGTCAGGTGCAGACGTATACCTCAATGACATCCATCAGGGACAGACACCTTTGTATATTGCTGACGTAGAACCTGGTGTTCATGAACTTAGAATATCCATGAAAGGATGCAAACCAATAGAAAAGATAATAAATATCAATAAAGGTGAGACGTTGACAATTAATGAACGCTTGCAGATTGGGAAGGATATAAAAATAACGACAGACAGAGAAGGTGATAAATTGTTTGTTGATGAGAAATTTGTCGGAATAAGTCCTATGACAGTAAATCTTGCCTATGGTACACATATAGTCAAAGTTGATCGTGATGGGAGAATAAAGTCTGTTACAGTGAATGTTTCTCAAAACGAGAGTGATGAAGATGTTAATATATCATTTGGAGATAATTTGAATATCGATGTGAACGGAGTGACTTTCACTATGATATATGTAAAGGGTGGTACATTTAGAATGGGAGCTACATCGGAACAGTCTGATGACGCTCAGACAGATGAATATCCTGTTCACGATGTGACACTTGGTGATTATTATATCGGTGAGACTGAGGTTACTCAAAAGTTGTGGAAAGCTGTAATGTTCGATAATCCAAGTAATTTTAAAGGAGACCAGAAACCAGTGGAATGTGTCTCCTGGGAAGATGCACAAGAGTTTATTAAAAAACTTAGTCAGTTGACAGGATTTGATTTTAGATTGCCAACAGAAGCGGAATGGGAATATGCAGCAAGAGGCGGTGACAAATCAAAGGGTTACATTTTTAGCGGAAGCAATAATGCAAAAGATGTAGCGATATTCAATAAAAAGAAACCTCAATCATATAATGTAAAGTCGATGAAACCTAATGAGTTGGGAATTTATGACATGACGGGTAATGTGTTTGAATATTGCTATGATTGGTATGGAAATTATGACAATGCTTCACAGGTAAATCCAACAGGTCCGGCAAAAGGCGAGGGTAAAGTGATACGTGGAGGCAGCTGGAATTTTAAGATGAGAAGTTGTAGAGTGTCTTATAGAAATGCAACCTATGTTGACTATAAAAATGACTACTGCGGATTACGATTGGTAGTTCAAAATTGAAAATAAGTAATACCAGTTAATAACCAATAATGTAATATATGATGAAAAAAATATTTGTTTTCTTTCTGACATTGATGTCATTAAATATGATGGCTCAGTCCGATTCGTTTAAAGTTAAAGAAGATTCTTTTAGAAAGATAAAAGGTGAATTCATAGAAGATACGGAAGACCATCGCGATGACGATGATATACCTATGGCTCTGATAAAAATCATAACAAAGAATATCGATGACGAACAACGTCATAAACTTAAATTCTTTGGTAACAGAGTGACTCAGATTGGTGATAAGGAATTTAAATCAGATCAAGTATGGATTTATTTGACAGCCGAAGGCGCTGATTTCTTGGAAATCAGACATCCTGATTTTGGTACTGCAAAATTCATATTCCCCGAAAGATTATGCGACTTCTGTACTTATGAACTCGTTCTGCAATATGTTTCGTTGACGTCTTCGGAACAAGATGATAAAAATACCCATTTAATAGTGAAATCAGACCAACCCAATGCTATGATTTATATTGATGGTGAACTTTTAAACGTAGGCGAAGCTTCTAAATATGTCCCAATCGGGTCTTCTCATACTTACAAAATCGAATGTGACTTGTTTAAGAAAGAGATAGGTGTAGTTACGGTAGAGGCTAAGACCGTTATAGATAAGAAGTTGATACCTTATGCTGGTTATATCAATGTACAAACAACACCTGAATCAGGTGCAAAAGTGTATGTCGATGACGAGTATATAGGTCTGTCTCCTGCTCAAAGTAACAAACTTAATGTCGGTTCACACACTGTCAAAGTCGTGAAGGACTTATATGTGACCAAAGAACAAATGTTTATGATTAATGATGGAGAAACGACAAACGCTGTCATTGATATGAAGTCTGACTTTGTGGAGTTAACAGTTACAACGGATTCCGGATCTGACATTTACATTGATGGAGAATATAAATCTAAAGGAAGTTGGAGTGGAAGGATTTCAACAGGAATTCACGTCTTTGAAGCTAAAAAAGACTATCACATAACAACAAAGAGAACAGAAAACATAGTTGGCGGAAGTTTGAGAACTATAGCAATAGACAGTCCTACACCAACAAATAATAATAAAATAATAACTGTTAAAGGAGTAAGTTTTACCATGATAGAAGTAGAAGGCGGAACATTCAATATGGGTACTACGAAAGAGTTGGATAAGAAAGCTTTATATCAAGAAACGCCTATGCATGCAGTGACGGTCTCAGATTATTTTATTGGTGAAACTGAAGTGACTCAAGAACTTTGGATGGCAGTGATGGGAGATAATCCTTCTTATTTTAAAGGTGAGAAAAGACCTGTTGAGTCTGTTTCCTGGAATGATTGCCAGAGATTTATAGCTAAGTTAAATGAAATGACAGGTGAAAATTTTAGATTGCCAACTGAGGCTGAGTGGGAATATGCAGCGAAAGGCGGCGATGAATCAAAAGACTATAAATACAGCGGAAGTGATAATATTGATGACATCGCCTGGTATTCGAAAAACACACGCTTGGAGACTACTATTGTTAAAACCAAAATGTCTAACGAATTAGGTATATATGATATGACGGGTAATGTCAGAGAATTATGTCAAGATTGGTATGATAATTATAATGGATCGTCACAGACTAATCCTAAAGGTCCTTCGTATGGCAAGGGAAGAGTGTTTCGCGGTGGAAGTTGGGGCGATAATGAAAAAAAATCTAGAAATACATACCGTCTTTACGTAGATTCTTATGAGACAAGTTTCTCTTTAGGTTTTAGACTTGCTATGTAAAATACATTTAAATTAACGTGAAAAAAATCATGCAGATTAGTCGTAAGACACCAAGCAGCGAAGCGTATGTAAAGTGCTTCGATGGGTATCAGAATCTTGTAGTGATGCTATTCTGCGTATTGAAACATCTTGATTTATTGCTTTTATTTTTATCGGACAGTAATATATATTTATCTATGTATTAACAGGTTATAATGATTTTACCAACTATTTTTGTCTATTATACCACTATTTTTAGCAACAAATAAAAAAAGGGACCTGAGAATTTCTCAAGTCCCTTTTCAGTTTCAGAAATTACCTGACAACAATTCTGCTGAATTTAACATCCTTATCATTTACAACTCTGATGATATAAATGCCTGCTGCCTCCATACCGTCGATGCTATCGACATTGCTGTAATCCGCAATTCTGACACCTATTGAATTATATACCTCTTATCGTATATCATTCCCAAACTAATCGGATGATTTACATTTGTTGGATTTGGATATAAGCTCAAGGTTTGTGCATATTGCTCAACAACGCCTTCTACCTCAACGAAGTTGGCAACCAACTCCATGTCTTCTGTGATGACAAATGAATATTCTGACTCTGCAGAAACAACTTCGCCGTCTTCTGTCCAGTTGACAAAGATGTAACCTTCGTTTGCTGTTGCCGTTACAGTCACTGTCTCGCCAAAACAAGTCGAAGATGTTTATACTGACTTGACGCCGAAAGAAGAATACGAGAGAATAGAATTCATCCACGCATATAAAGTCGAATACCGCGACAGAGGCGCAGGACGCCCGACGAAGAAAGAAAGAAGAGAGATTGACAAATTGAAAGAATATTAAAAATTGAAAATCTGACATCAAAAGACCACGAACCAACATTAGTGTCAATTAGTGCCAATTTGAGAACTCGAAAGTTGAGACGTGTCAACAACACGTTGTTAATTTTCGTAGGTGTGGTTTACGCTGCCAAATAATCTGTTGTCCGTTGTCTGTTGTCTGTTGACTTTTTTATTATATTTGCGAACCATTAATATAATCTTCATGAAGAAATTTTTACTGTTATTATTGACATTTATTTCGTTGAATTCGTTCGCGCAGATTCAGGTTAAGGAAGGCTCATTTCACATAATCGATGGCTATGTGATGATGGATAAGGAAGACCACATAGATATGAACAACGCTCCTATGGCTTTGATAAAGATATCTACGGAAAATATCACGGCAGAAGAGAGACGCCGCATTACTTTTAAGGGAAACCTGGCTACCTATTTCGACGTGCAATTTGAACCTTCTGAGATATATCTTTATATCACGGCGAAATCCGCGACTTTCATAGAGATTCATCATCCCGACTATGGCAAGACTGAATATTGGCTTCCGGAAACATTATGCGACTACTGCGGATACGAGATGGTAGTACAGAGAACGCAAGTGGAACCTGACTATGGCTTCCTCGCCATAAGCAGCGAACCTGATGAAGCTGAGATTTACATTGACGGCGAACTCCAAGAGAAAAAGACCAATACCGTGATTACGAACCTGACGGCAGGCAGCCATATTCTTAAGCTTAATAAACAAGGCTATAACTCTCTGACAAAACCTTTCGTCATAACAAAAGGCGAGACCTTGGAGTTAGACGAGAAACTGCAAAAGCAAAGCAATGAGAAATACCATCTCATAGTGAAAGCCGACCAGCCAGAGGCTATGATTTTCATTGATGATAATGTAAGCACAGGTGAGGCTTCACTCTTGGTTGCTAAAGGAACGACGCACACTTGGAAGATAGAATGTGATCTTTACCACTCAGAGACTGGAACCGTGACGGTAAACGAAAGAGTTACAATAGACAAGAAACTACGTCCTGCTTATGGTTATCTCAATATTACGACAATGCCAGAACAAGGAGCGAAAGTTTATGTTGATGGTAAATATCTCGGCGATTCCCCAGTAAAAACAGATAAACTCGCAAGCGGGACGCATACCGTGAGAGTGATGAAAGACATGTATAAGATGAAAGAACAGACATTTACTGTAACTGACGGGCAGACTGCTAATGCGGCTCTTAATATGACGGCTAACTTTGTGACGCTGACTGTGAACACTGACACAGATTCTGACATTTACATTGATGAGGAATATAAAGGCAAAGGACGATGGACGGGGAGACTATCTGACGGTTCTCATTTTATTGAAGCGAGAAAAACAAACCACAGACCTACAAATAAAACTGTTGACTTGGTGTTAGGTGAAACCAAGACCATAACCTTAGACACTCCGACACCGATAAACGGCAGCTGTGAGATAAACTCATCACCTATGGGAGCGACAATATATATTGATGGAAAGAGCTACGGCGAAACACCTAATTACATTAATGAGATTATCATAGGAACCCACGAACTGAAGTTAGAGAAACAAGGCTGCACCACAATAACAAAGACCATAAGCATTAAAGAAGGCGAGACCTTGACGGTGAATGAGAAACTTGTAAGTCAACAGACAACGGACAACAGACAACAGGCATCTGGGAATGCAGGAGGCAACGAAACCTTTACCGTAAACGGCGTTAGCTTTACGATGATAAAAGTAGAAGGAGGCACATTCCGAATGGGTGCAACTTCAGAGCAAGGCAGCGATGCTAAGTGGGATGAGAAACCTGTACACTCAGTGACGCTTTCAGACTATTACATAGGCGAGACAGAGGTGACACAGGAATTATGGGAGGCAGTTATGGGAAGTAACCCAAGTAATTTTAAAGGCTCACAGAAACCTGTTGACTGTGTTAGCTGGTATGACTGTAAGGAATTTATAGAAAAATTAAACCAATTAACAGGCAAGAACTTCCGTCTTCCTACAGAGGCTGAATGGGAATATGCGGCTCGAGGAGGAAATGAATCGCAAGGTTATAAATACAGCGGCAGCAACACTATAGACAATGTTGCTTGGTACTGTGATAACAGCGGTGAAGCACTCCATAACGTAAAGACAAAATCGCCTAATGAACTCGGCATTTACGACATGAGCGGCAATGAATGGGAATGGTGTGAGGACTGGTATGGATATTACAGCAGCGGTTCTCAGACCAATCCGACGGGACCTTCGTCTGGCTACAACCGCGTGCTTCGTGGCGGCAGTTGGGGCAGCCCTGCGAGGGACTGTCGGGTGTCGAATCGTCGCGACCTTAGTCCTGGCCTCCGCTACTTCGGCTTCCGCGTCGTATGTATTCCTTAGTTAACACAGAAATCCGGAAATTGTCTTAAGCAAAAGAGCCGAGCGGCATTAAGGAGTTGAGCACGAGCGGAGCGGAGCGAAGAGAGAAGCGAGACGAAATAAATGCCGCGAGGAGATGTCGCTGGTTTAATGGTTTGATATTAAGAATGGTTTTAAAGTTTTTAATAATTAGAAAATAATTCAAAATGAAAAGCTTTCTGTTTTCAATTGCAATGATTGTGTTAGTTGGTATATCTTCTTCTTGCGATAAGAAAGAAAAATTCGACGGATACACTCGTACCGTCGTCTATCGTCCCGGCGATTACGGCTCAAAATATTATCGTATTCCCACAATCATAACCGCCAAAGACGGCAGTCTCGTCATCTTCACAGACAAACGTAAGGAAAATGAAACCGACCTTCCCGAAGACATCGACATATTATGCAACTACAGCACCGACGGCGGCTTGACATGGAGCGAGCCTTATACCATAGCGCAAGGATTCGGCTATATGGAAGGATTCGGCGACTGCGCTGTAGCTCATACCAACGACGAGAACGGCCTCATCGCTGTGTTCGTAGGCGGACAAGGTTTCTGGCAGTCGACGCCTACAAATCCTAATCGCACCTACAAATCTGTCAGCTACGATAACGGGAGAACATGGACAGAACCAGAAGATATAACGCATTTTATCTTCGGATATGAATGTGACGACGCCATAAGAAAGAAATGGCGTGCCTCGTTCTGCGCCTCGGGCAACGGTCTTCTCACCTCAAAAGGCAGAATCATGTTTGTGGCTTGCATAAGAGAGAACTCTTCTTATTCTATCAATAATTATGTCGTTTATTCCGACGACAACGGCGAGACTTGGAATGTCTCGGGTCGTGCTTCTGTTGGCGGCGACGAAGCTAAGATCGTGGAACTCAACAACGGCGACATCTTGATGAGTATCCGTACTTCCGGCAAGAGATGGTATAACATCTCGCACGACGGCGGCATCACATGGAATGAAACGACTTCCGAATGGGACGACTTGGTCGGTCCGGCTTGCAACGGCGATATGATAAGATACGACGAGAATACCTTGTTACACAGCCTCCCTACAGGCAACTCACGTCGCGACGTGGCGATATACATATCCAACGACGAAGGCAAGACTTGGAACGACGGTAATATTATAGTGCCGCGCTTCTCGGCTTATTCTTCAATGTGCGTGCTGCCCGATAAGACGATAGGAATGTATGTGGAGGAGAGGGAAGTAGATACCACAAGCTACGAGATGGTGTTTTATAGATTCCCGATAGAATGTCTGAAATAATGTTTTGGTAAAAAATAAGGTTGAGTCATTTAGATTCAACCTTTATTTTTATTCTTCGTCTTCATCAGCTTGGATGATGTAAATCACTTCGTTGTCGCGTTTCATCATGTATTTCTCTCTCGCGATGCGTTCCATCATGACAGAGTCTTTGTTAAGTTCTTCCAATAATCCTTGCTGATTCTGAATCTCCTTCTCATAGAATTCCACTTTTTCTTTAGCTTCTCTCAGTTTCTTAAAATTCTTTATCTGAAAGAAGACATTATATTGGTCGATGAATAATATTATCACCGCAAATATCAATGTAGCAATGAGATACTTATTGTTAAATTTTTTTATGATTTCCTTAAAACTCATGGTAAATATTTTTTGCAAAAATAAAAAAATATTTTCTGGGAACAATATTTTTTTGTCAACAGACAACACCCATCGTCTCAGATCCTAATTAAACTTCCGTTTTAAATAGTTTTTTTCCCATTTCATCGAGATAGGTTTTCGCAATAATTTCTTTATTGTTATTTTTGTAAAACGGTATGGATGTGGTTTGCTGCATCTTGATTAAGAATATAAAAGATGAAAAACAAAATTTTTAAAGATTATCCTGATGTAAAGTTGATTATATATTTGTCGCTTGCTATAAGTGTGCTAATGCATTTGGCGATGTTTCTTTCTTTTAGTTTTGGCGACGGTATTGTCTATCAGCAGATTGGCGAGCATAAGAAGCCGCCGTTCCGTCTTGATGGTTTTATGCTCAACGTCATTTCGACATTCATCTTAGCTTTCGTTCTGTATACATATAACATGTACATAGAAAAAACACTTAAGAAGAATAAGAATACAAAACTGCTTGTGATGATATTGGGGTCTATAATAATTACGGTGATAATGAGTTTCATCTTCACGACATTGCATCCGTATATTCTTGGCCATGCCGACCATCAAATCAATATTGGTAGAAAGGTGAGGGTTTATAGGAATGCTTTGATGAGCGATTTCTTTGTTACTATGGTGGTTGTTCTTTCGTGGCAGCTGATGATGTCTAATTATAGAAGCCGTAAGATTGCTGTTGAAAATGAATCTCTTGTGGCGGAAAATCTTATGACTCGTTATCAGAACCTTAAGAACCAGATGAATCCTCATTTTCTTTTTAATTCTTTAAATACCTTACAGTCGTTGATAGAGATTGACAAGGACAAGGCGAAGGATTATGTTCAGGAATTATCGAAGGTGTTACGATATTCGCTGCAAAATCAAGAGGTCGTTACTTTAGAGGAAGAGTTGCGTCTTGCTAACTCTTTCTGTAATTTGATGGAGATCCGTTATGGAGAGAATCTTAAAATTAATTTTGATATAGACGAGCGTCTGCTGGATGATGAGATAATTCCTCTCAGTTTACAGGTGCTTATTGAAAACGCAATAAAACATAATGTGATAAGCGGAAAACAACCACTTACGATAAATATCACTTCCGATTATGAAAGACGTTCTGTAAATGTTGTCAATAAGATACAACATAAGTTGGATGAAATCACGGGCAACGGAATTGGTCTCGCAAACCTTTCGGAACGCTACAGATTGAAGTGGAATAGCGACATCGACATTCTTAATAATAATGTAGAATTTTGTGTTGTCATTAAGTTGAATCCTCGTAATGTAAATTAATTTTAAGATATGAAAGCTGTTATCATTGAAGATGAAAAAATTGCTGCCGATTTGTTGAAAACCCTTATTGGTCAGTTGGATGAAAATATTGAAATTCTTGCTGTTCTTCAAACTATTGAGGATAGTGTGGAATGGCTAAACAGCAATTCTCATCCCGACATGTTGTTTGTTGATATTCATCTTGCTGATGGTTCGTCGTTTTCAATCTTTGATAAAGTAGATGTGAAATGTCCGATAGTTTTTACGACAGCTTACGACGAATATGCTCTTAAGGCTTTTGAAGTCAACAGTATAGACTATCTGTTAAAACCTATTAACAAAGACGATCTTCAAAGAGCGTTGAATAAGTACAAGAATCTTAAAGGCGCTTCTCAGAATAGTAATTATTTGGACATCTTTAGTCAGTTTATGGAAAAAGCAGAGAAGATGCATCATTACAAGGAGTATTTCTTAGTTCCGGAACGCGACAAACTCATACCTCTTTCCACAAAAGACATCGCATATATTTACATAGACTTAAAACTTATTAAAGCTGTAACTTATTCAGGTAAGGTATATTATATGAATCATAACCTCGATGAGATGATGAAACAGCTTAATCCTAAGAAGTTCTTCCGCGCCAATCGTCAGTTTATAATAGCTCACGACGCCATCAAAGATGTTTCGATTTGGTTTGGGAATAAGATTTCGATAAACCTCATCGTGGATACGGAAGAGAAGATTATTGTCAGCAAGGCGCGCGTCACAGAGTTTAAGAACTGGTATTCCTTCTGATTTTTTTATTGGAAATTTTCATTTTCTAAAACACGACAATTCTATATTTGATTATTTTTGCAAAAAAAAGGATTATGTCGTTATTCAGAGTAATTTTATCAATCATATTTCCACCTTTAGCCGTTATCGATTGTGGATGTGGTTCTGTTTTGATAGTCTTTTTGTTAACCTTATGTGGTTGGATTCCAGGTGTTATCGGAGCTTTGGTTATCTTGAATAAGAATTGATTTTTGCAAAATGAATAAAGAGGTCCAGAATATTTCTATCGAGGATTACAACTATCCTCTTCCTGATGAGCGTATTGCTAAGTATCCTCTTCCGGAGCGTGACGCTTCTAAATTGTTGATTTTAAATCATGGTGAGATGCAGTCGTCTCAATTTAAGAATATATGCGAGTTTTTACCCAAAGATTCTTTGTTGGTTTTTAACGAGACAAAGGTCGTCAGGGCGCGACTTCAATTTACAAAAGACAGCGGCGCTGCCATAGAGATATTCTGCCTTGAACCTATAAGTTACAATGGTGACTATCAGTTAGCATTTGGAAGTTCTGAGACTTCGACCTGGCGCTGTCTTGTAGGAAACTCGCGACGTTGGAAGAATGGAACATTATCTCTTAACATCAAGACAAAAGACTCTGATTTTGTGCTTTACGCTGAGCGAGAGGATAAGAACGACAGCTATTCGGTGATAAAGTTTTCATGGGAGCCCTCGCATCTAAGCTTTGCGGAGGTGTTGGAGGCGGCAGGGGAGATTCCGTTACCGCCGTATCTTCATCGCGAGGCGGAGATGTCGGATAGGGAACGTTATCAAACAGTATTTGCTAAGTATGAAGGCTCGGTGGCTGCACCAACGGCGGGTCTGCATTTTACCAATGAACTGATAAACAAACTTAAAGATAACGATATTTCCTTTGAGGAGGTGACGCTGCATGTTGGAGCCGGCACTTTCCGTCCGGTGTCGTCGGAGACTATAGGTGAGCATGAGATGCATTCAGAAACGATAGTCGTGAAGAAGTCGTGCATTGAGAACCTGGTGAAAAACTGTGATAAGACGATAATACCAGTTGGCACGACGAGCATGAGAACGATAGAGTCGCTTTATTGGCTTGGGCTTATGCTGATGGAAGAAGGTGATGAGAGACGACAACTTCATCTCGACCAGTGGTTTCCATACAAAGAAAGAGACGTCTTGCCATCGGCTGAAGAGTCTCTGTCGTCGATATTGAAATATATGGAAAAATATGATATGCAGGAGTTTCATGCAAGCACAGCCTTGATGATAGCGCCATCGTGCAATATTAAAGTCGCTAAAGCATTGATAACTAATTTTCATCAGCCAAAAAGCACGTTGTTGTTACTGGTGTCGGCATTGATAGGCGACAAGTGGAAAGAGGCTTATCAATATGCTCTCGACAACGGTTTCAGGTTCTTGAGTTACGGCGACAGCTGCCTTTTTATTCCAGAGAGATAATTCATTGTTCGTTGAGAACGGCTTCTGTCTCGGTGACGACCAACCTGAATCCTACGCCATGAACGGTAAGAATCTTGACGTTGGGATCTGCCTTGAGGTATTTGCGCAGCCTTGCGATGAAGACGTCCATAGAACGGCCGATGAAATAATCGCTGTTGCCCCATATCATCTTTAAGACTTTCTTACGTGTGACGAGGTCGTTTTTGTTGTCATATAATACTTTAAGCAAAGCAGCTTCTTTTCTTGTCAGAGGCTGTTCCTTTCCGTCTAAGATGAGAAGCATGTTTTTTGCATCGAAAATAAAACGACCTATGTTTATTTTGGCATTACCTAAAGTATATGAGAAAGGGTCGTTTTTCTCCACTCTATGCATCACCGCCTTGATACGAAGCAAAAGCTCTTCGTTGCTGAAAGGCTTGGTGAGATAATCGTCAACGCCGTAGTCGAAGTCTTTTAAGAGATTAAGGAATAGACCTTTGGAAACCAAGAATATGATTGGCATATCGGGGTTCAATATACGAATCTGCGCGGCTAATGCAAAACCATCCATTCCCGTCATCTCAACGTCAAGAACACAGACATCGATGTCAAATTTCTTGAACAATTCGATGCCTTCTACACTTTTCTTTGCAGCATATACCTTATAACCAACAGATCTTAAATTCTCACCGATATCATTGCGCAAGTCGAGGTTGTCTTCGACAAGCAATACAGATGTTTTGTTAAGAGTTTTCATAATTTGTTGTTTTAAAAGTATAAACTAACAAAAGAGAAAAATGTTTAATACTGATAAATTTTTTTCAAATTATTTGTTTCTTTTGTACAAATATTCAGCGTATTCTTTCAGTATCTGTTTTCTTTCCTCTTCGATATCAATCTCATTGAGATTCTGCAATGAATTTTCGTAATATTCGGTCATGAGTTTTGATACAATATTCTTAACATCATATTTGTCGTAAATGTTCAATATTGTCTGAATTTTTTTCTCGTCACGGCCTTTAGGCATCTTGAATAAATCGATGAGAGTCTTTTTGTCTTCATCGGAAGCGAGTTCTAAAGCTTTGAGATATAAGTAAGTCTTCTTGTTATCTGATATGTCGCCTCCAGTCATTTTTCCGAAGACCTTAACATCACCGTAACAGTCGAAGATGTCGTCCTGGAGTTGGAATGCCATTCCTAAGTTGATGCCGAAATCGTAGATTGCCTTCTGATTTTCAGTGGAAGCATTTGCTACTATGGCACCGATCTTTAATACGGAACCTAGAAGCACTGCTGTTTTGAGACGTATCATCTCTAGATATTCGTCCAATGTTACATTGTCGAGAGTCTCGAAGTTAAGGTCGAACTGTTGTCCCTCGCAAACCTCGAGAGCCACTTTGCATAATTCGGCGAACACTTCGTGGGAATAGTCTTTTTTCATGCCAAGGACATATTGGAAAGCCTTGATTAACATGGTGTCGCCAGATAGGAGAGCTATATCGGAGTTCCATTTATGATATACTGTCTCCATGCCTCTGCGTAGAGGAGCCTGGTCCATGATGTCGTCGTGAACCAAGGTGAAGTTGTGGAATATCTCTGCTGCTACGGCAGGAATCATGCAGTCGTCGATGTCGCCGCCGAAGAGGTCGCAGGCGAGGAGACATAAAGTAGGACGCATCCTCTTGCCACCTTGACGAAGGATATATTCTATAGGTGCATATAACTCGGCAGGTTCACCCTTGAAACTTTGATTATCAATATAACTATTGATAGAATTCTGTATTTGTTCAACTGTTACCATCTTAATATCTTTTTAATTTATAACAAACTGAGACTATAAAATTACTTGTGAATTAAATATTTCTAATGAAAAAAGAACGTTTTTTTCTATGCTTCAAAAATACGATATTTAAATTGATTACTGATGAAAAATGGTGCGAAATTTGTAACATTTTCGCAAAAAAAATACTAATGATGAAAACATTGAGATTATTGATTTTCTGCTTTGCGTTACTTTTAACTTTTGACCTTAACGCTCAAAATGAAACAACGATAGAATATGATAAAACCATCGATAAGTTGGTGCCAAAAGCCAAGAAAAACAAACTCAATAAAAAGAAACTTAATCAGCTTACAGTATCGTATCATCAAGCTAATGAGATAGATCATAAGAGGGTGATGGAACTGAAGGCCTCGGGACAGCCTGACATCTGGATTGAGATTTATTATAGATTGAATAATATAAGTAACAGACAAGATAAGGTGAAGACAGTTCCTGCTAATGTGAAAACTGCGATGAGTTATAAAGCTTTGAGTCTTGAAAGTGAGATTGATAACTCGCGGGAGAAAGCGGAACTCTATCTTTGTGCTAAGATAAGCCTGCTGCTTGAAAATCCTACCGAAGAAAATTTAAAGGAAAGTGCGGCTTTGGTAAATCATCTTGTCAAGATAAATCCTAAGAATGTTAACATCGATGATTTCAGACTGAAGCACGTTGTCTTGCTGTCGAAGCAGATACTTTTCAGAGCAGCGACGCCAACAGACTTGGAACTCCCAGAGAACTTCGCCCAACTTGCTCTTGACTTTGACGATAAAACGATTTACGGCATACCATTCGATATAGTTCCGAATGAAAAAACGGAATATGACATGATGATTCGTGTCATGATTGAAGAGAAAATCATCTCTCCTGAACGTGTTGATGCGGTGACGTTTGAGGAAAAGAATGGTGGCCGTGTGGCAAAAGTTACTGATAAAACAATGTCTAAGTCAGTCGCGATAAAAGGAAAAATTGAGTTTGTTGACGTGGAAAGTGAGAATGTTTTGATAGTAACACCATTTGATATAGCATCAACATTCGTCCATAACTATGCAGAATTCAGTGGTGACAAGGCTGCGTGTTCGGAACGTACTTTGGAATTATTGGATAAGCAAGTTGTTGATTTCCCGAGTGATGAGGCTTTGTTGAAAGACGTTGCGAGGAAACTGAATATGATCTTGAAAAACCAATATCAAAAAAAATAAAAAAAAGTTTAAAAAATGTTGTGAGTATAAATATTTTTTGTATCTTTGCACTCGCAAATGCGGTTAATAATTGTTGCCGGCGTAGCTCAGCGGTAGAGCACGTGATTTGTAATCTCGGGGTCGGGGGTCCAAATCCCTCCGCCGGCTCAAAAAAAGGAACGAATTTCTTCGTTCCTTTTTTTTATCTTCATTTTAGCATTAAGTTCCATAGGAACGACATAGCATAGGCGGATAATGAAGTGCGATAGCACGGAGTTTCCGCAAAATATTGAACCATAGTAACGAAAAGCTCTGTAGGAGCGAAAGAACATCTGTCGTGTCTACAGCACTTTTAAATAACCTTACCATGAATTTTACGACAGGTATGCAGAGCTAAGCTCGGAATGCCTGTCTATAATCTTAAGTAGTTACAGAGGTAAAATATCTCATAAAAATATTACCGAAATTCACTATAACTCCTAATAGACCTCGTAACAGGCTCTAATAATGATGTAAACTTCTTCTTTGTAAACTAGTTTCATGATTTTAGGTTTTTAATTTAATGAATTTGTATTAAAGTCCACGAATTGGCACTAATTGACACCAATTATTTTTGTGTTGGATTAGTGTTAATTCGTGGACGGAGAAAATATTACCAGTTAAGGATCTTCTTGAAGTCGTAGTCTTCTGGGTTTTCAACGAATTGTCTTGCCGCTTCGTAATCTTCTGGTGTTACATATTGCAAGCAGTGGTTGAAAACGAGTTTTGCCTTGTCGCCGTTCATGTTAACGAGACGAGGTTTAACTTTACCTCTTTCGTCTTCTACGTCTTTCAAGTATAAAGGCTTTACGATACCGTTGTTGTCTGATGTTACCATAGCGCCAGAGACGCCTTCGTCGAACAATTTCTTCACGCCATAACCTAAGATGCTGCAATAGAACAAATCGAATGCGCCTGGGTCGACGCAACGAACTTCGTAACCAATCTCAACAGGACGGCTCTTGATAGGAAGTTTTGTCGCGCTGCTGATATGTTTCTGTAATAATGTGTTGAATATATGAGCCTTACTTACGTTGCCGAGTTCAGGGTGACCATGATCGTCGTATGAGAATTGTACTCCTGAGTTGTTGATTTCTTCGTCTGTCATAAAGTGGAACACGCCTTCGCTGATGATAGCGACGCCGTAGTTGACTCCCAATAATCTGCGTTTAATCATAGCACTTGCGACGAGTTTAACTATCTTGTCGAAAGTTACTGTTGTGTTGTAGAACATTTCAGGGATGATAATCATAGGGTAGTGGCATGCAGCTCCCATGCCGAATGCGAGGTGACCAGCTTCGCGTCCCATTGCGGATACGAGAAACCAGTTGCCGCTTGTGCGGGCGTCTTCATAAACAGTTTGAGAGATTCTCACGCCAGCCTCTTTAGCTGAGTAATAACCGAATGTTGGAGTTCCTTCTGGAAGAGGAAGGTCGTTGTCGATGGTCTTTGGGACGTGGATGTTTTGTATTTTTACATTGTTGGCTGCTAAGAACTTAGAGATACGATTTGCTGTTGAAGCAGTGTCGTCGCCACCAATTGTAACGAGAAGTTTTACGTTGTTGTTAACGAAGAAGTCGGTGTTGAATTCTTCGTCTTTTGGTTTGTAGCGACTCATCTGTAAGGCAGAACCGCCCATTCTTTGGATTAAGTCGGCGAACCTGAAATCCATTTCAACGCATTTAGGATTAGGTTTGAAGAGATTCTTGTAGCCTTCATGAAGACCGATAACACGGTAGTTGTCGTTCAAGAAAGTTTTAGCTATAGTACTGATTACAGTGTTGATGCCAGGTGCAGGACCACCTCCTGCGAGGATAACTATTGAAGGGTTCATAGTGTTAACTTGATATAAATGTTTGAAAAAATATTTTGCAAAGATAAAATTAATCTTAAAATGATACGAAAAAACATCAAAAAAAACTATTGAAATTAGCATAAAAAATTGTAACTTTGTCGGTCATTATCGCAAATTGTTTTTGTAGAATAGTTTGATGTTGGATTGATATGTATAGTTTTATTTCAGGAAAGATAGCAGAAAAAAATCCTGCCTATGTTGTTATTGACAATCATGGTGTTGGATACTTAATAAATATAACATTAAATACTTTTGCAGCTATAGGCGAACAGGTGGAGGCCAAGCTTTATGTGCATCTCGCCATTCGTGAAGACGCTCATACTTTGTACGGTTTCTATACCGAGGAGGAACGCTCCTTATTCCTTCAACTCATCACTGTTTCAGGAGTGGGCTGTAACACTGCTCGTCTTATCCTTTCTTCACTAAGTGTGAAGGAAACCGTCGATGCCATCTCCTCAAACAATATCAAGGCTATACAAAGCGTGAAAGGCATAGGAGCTAAGACCGCGCAAAGAATCATTGTCGACTTACAAGATAAGGTCGCAAAACTTAACATTTCCGAAGGCGAAAAATTACCTTTAGGATACAATACATTGAAAGAAGAGGCGTTATCTGCATTGATGGTCTTAGGCTTCAATAAGACAAGTATTGAGAAGACATTGGATAAACTTTTGTCGCAAATGGATAATCCTAATGTGGAACAACTGATTAAAGAGGCTCTTAGATTGTTGTAAGTTATTGAAATTCATTATGAGAAAATTATCTTTGAAAAAGAATATCAAACATTTGTTCGCGCTGATTTTATGTTTCGGCGTTGTGTTATCATTTTTAGATTTAAGTGCTCAAAGCAACGACACTTTGCAGCTTAGATACCCTATCCCTCAGGATGATGGCAATCCTTTCAATCAGGGTAATATTCAGTCGGGATTGTATTTTAAAGAGCCAGATAACATTACTCGTGAAATCGTATATGACCCTGTTACTGGGCAATATACTTTCTACAGCAAAATCGGCGATTTCATGTATCGCGACCCTCAGAGCATGAGCCGCGACCTTTATATGAAATATCAAAACGAGAAGTCTATCAGCGAATATTGGAAAGAACGCCGCGAAAGTGCAAACGCTGGCGGCGCCGACAAAGGAAATCAACTAATACCGACAATCTACGTCGGCGGAAAGGTGTTTGATAAAATCTTCGGAAGTAACACCATCGACATTAAGATACAAGGATCTGCTGATGTGACATTCGGTATTAAAGGACAGCGCCGTCACGATCCCACTTGGCCTATCTCCAAACAAAGAAATGTCAACTTCGACTTTGATGAAAGCATACAGTTGAGCGCAGCTGCTAAAATAGGCGAGAAGATTGAATTCAAACTCAACTACAACACAGAATCACAATTTACTTTCGATAAAAAATTCACTCTGAAATACGAAGGCGATGAGGATGATATTATCCAACTTATTGAAGCAGGAAACGTCAGCATGCCTTTGCGCAGTTCCCTTATTACGGGAACGCAGTCGCTCTTCGGTATCAAAACTCAACTGCAATTCGGAAAAACAACCATCACTTCTGTTATTTCCTACCAAGAAAGTGAAACGCAGAATATCACAGTCAGCGGAGGCTCATTAACGAACGAATATGAAATAGAATGTCTTAATTATGAAGAAAATAGACACTTCTTCTTGAGCCAATATTTTAGAGATAATTATGAAAGGGCTCTCGAGAATCTGCCTCTCGTTACTTCCGACATCAATATCAATAAGATTGAAGTCTGGGTTACAAACACAACATCAAACTACGAAAATTGCCGTAACATCGTCGCCTTTACCGACTTGGGTGAAGGTAAGGAAGAATGGATTTATAATGACAACAAGGTATATCCAGCAGGCATTATAGGAACTCAATATCCTGACGATACAGTCAACTCATTGCTTTACAACATGGATTATAATTCATTGAGGTCGTTGAACTCAGTGACTTCGTATTTGACATCGCAGGGTTATAATTCGGGAAAAGACTTCGAGAAACTGCAGAAAGCAAGAAAACTTAGTCCGTCGGAATATGTGCTTAACAGTAAGTTGGGTTTCATTACCTTGAATATAAATCTGAATGCAAATCAAACGCTTGCCGTAGCTTATCAGTATACGGTCATAGGTCAGGACAAGGTGTATCAAGTAGGTGAGTTTTCGGATCAAAGTATTTCAGACCCTAATTTGTTAGTTACAAAATTATTGAAGAGTACCACCATCAACACCAAGATGCCAATGTGGGATCTTATGATGAAGAACGTTTATAACATCAGAGCATATCAAGTCAGTCCTAACGACTTTGTTATGAATATCTTGTACTTAGGAAATGAGAACGGCGTTGCTACAGGTTATTTCGCTGATGCTGAAGGCGAACTCAAAGGACAATCGTTGATTCATCTGATGAATGTTGATAAATTGAATTCGCAGCAGAATCCTATTGAAGGCGGTGATGGCGTCTTCGACTTCATAAACGGAGCAACTACCAGCGGTGGTACAATAAACTCGGCGACAGGACGTGTCTATTTCCCTGTGCTTGAACCATTCGGAAGTCATATCAGAAAGATATTTGCCGATAATCCTGTCCTTGCCGATAAATACGCTTTCGACTCGTTATATACACTTACCAAGACGTCGGCGGAACAATATACAGAAAAGAACAAGTTCCGTTTGGAAGGTCATTACACATCATCTTCAGGAAGCGAAATCAATTTGAACGCTATGAATGTCTCACCTGGTTCTGTCATCGTTACGGCAGGAGGCGCGCCTCTTGTGGAAAATGTCGACTATACAGTGGACTACACTCTGGGTCGCGTGACAATCTTGAACGAGGCTTTGCTTAACTCTGGAGCCAGTATCAATATCTCATTGGAAAACAATACTGGCATGTCAACTATGAAGAAATCATTCATGGGTGCAAGAATAGAACATGAGATAAATCCAGACTTCTTGATAGGTGGTACTATTTTACATCTTACTGAGAGAGCCTACACCACCAAAGTCAATTATAACGACGAGCCTCTGTCGAACACCATCTACGGATTCGACATTAACTATCAGACAGAGTCGCAACTGTTGACAGACCTCATCGATAAATTACCTTTCATCGAGACAAAACAAAAGTCCAGAATCTCTGTATACGGAGAGTTTGCGCAATTCATTCAAGGCCTCAACAAAGAAAGCGGTCAGACAGGAACCTCATACATCGATGACTTTGAAGGAGCTAAGTCGACGATAGATCTGCGTCAGTATTCTCAATGGTATCTTGCCAGTACGCCACAGTATCAGCACAATCTTTTCCCAGAGGCTTACTCTGCTATGGGAGTAGACTATGGTAAGAACCGTTCTAAGTTGGCTTGGTATACCATCGACCATAGTGTGTTTTATGACAGAGGAAGTAACATCCTGCCTCCTAATATCACCAATGATGAGTTGTCGGACCATAGGGTGAGACAGGTTCTTGAAACAGAAATCTTCCCTAACAAGGATATTCAGGCAGGAGTCTCTACAAACGTCTCAGTCTTGAACCTTGCATATTATCCAAACATAAGAGGACCTTATAACTACGACACAGAGAACCTCAACTCTGACGGAACATTCTCCAATCCGGAAGACAGATGGGGCGGTATTATGAGAGCCATTGAGTCGTCGGACTTCAACGCCACCAATGTGGAATATATCGAGTTCTGGATGATGGACCCATTCTTTGAAGGACAAGATCAAACCAATGTCGGTAAGTTGTACTTCAACTTAGGTGACGTGTCAGAAGACATCTTGCGTGATGGAAGAAAATCGTATGAAAACGGATTGCCGACAACAGCGGAAGTCACCTATGTCGATACTACATCGTGGGGACGTATTCCTTCATTACAAGCACTTGTTGACGCTTTCGATTCAAACCCTGAGTCAAGAAAATATCAAGATATTGGCTATGACGGATTGTCGGACGAAGACGAACGCTCTTTCTTTGCTAACTATCTGAATATATTGCAATCGAAACTCACCCCTGAAGCTTTCTCTCAAGTTTATGACGACCCTTCATCAGATGACTATCATCACTTTAGGGGTTCTGATTACGACAGCGACGATAATTATAGCAGCATCTTAGAACGTTATAAGAAATTTAACGGCAATGAAGGTAACTCACCATCAGAGTCGGACAAGCCGGAAAATTATAGCACCAACTATACAAAGAGCCCTGATGTGGAAGACATCAACGACGATAATACCCTCAGCGAGTCGGAAAATTATTACCAATATGAGATCGACCTTGACCCTAACAAGATGTTAACATCGGGTCAAAACAGAATCTCCGACATCCGCACCTCAATGGTCACCACTATTAACGGCGAGAATAAGGAAGTGAAATGGTATCAGTTCAGAATTCCTATCAGAGAGCCTGACAAGGTTATAGGAAACATAGAAGGATTCTCATCCATACGTTTCATGAGAATTTTCATGAAGGGATTCAAGAGTGATATCGTGCTTCGTTTTGCAACTTTAGACCTCGTAAGAGGTGAGTGGCGTACATACACCCACGCTATTCAGGCTCCAGGAGAATATATGCCAGGCGACCAGACAAACCACACTTTATTTGAACAGTCGGCTGTCAACCTCGAGGAGAACAGCAGCCGTCAGCCAGTGCCTTACGTCTTACCTCCAGGAATATATCGGGAAGTATATAGAGGAACATTGTCTACAGTACGTCAAAATGAGCAAGCCTTACAACTCTCGCTGGAGAACCTCGTAGATGGCGATGCCAGAGGCGTTTATAAATCGACAAGCTTTGACTTCAGATATTATAAGCAATTGGAGATGTATGTCCACGCTGAGAAGATGTACGAACACGACGATATGGAGGACGGCGACCTTACTGTATTCCTGCGTTTCGGATCCGACTTGACAGACAACTACTACGAATACGAGGTGCCATTGAAGTTTACGAAATGGTATACTTCTTCTACCCGCGATACCGAGATCTGGCCAGATGAAAATTATATCAAGATTGACTTTGAAAAACTCGTCGAGGTCAAGAATAATCGAAACAAATCATTGGGAACTAATAACGTCCAATCGAATAGAGTGTATTCTGAATATGACTCTGATGGCAAGAAAAAGATTAAGGTCTTAGGTAACCCGACAATCAGTGAAGTCAGGAGTATGATGATAGGTGTGAGAAATCCTAAGAAAGATGGCGAAGTCGGCCTTGATAAGAGCGCTATAGTCTGGGTCAATGAGCTACGTCTGACAGAACTTAAAAATAAAGGAGGCTGGGCTGCTACAGGACGTGTTGAGGCGACATTGGCTGACTTGGGTCGTGTCACAGCTGCAGGTTCTTACAACTCCGCAGGTTACGGTCCTTTAGAGACTAAAGCCACCGAATCGACTATGGAGTCGAACAGTTTCTACAGCGTGTCGACCGATATCGACCTCGGTAAATTTATGGCACCTCAGAAGACTGGTATCACAGTGCCAATCCATTACGACTACAACCAAACAACGGTCACACCAGAATATAATCCTTTCGACCCTGATGTCAAGTTTAAGAATGCTTTAGACATTATCCAAGATCAGGCGGCTCGAGATTCTCTCAACGACGCTGCTAGAGATGTAGTTAAGCAGACAAACTTCAACGTCACCAACTTGAAAAAGAACCGTGTTGGAAATAAGAAGCCACATTTCTGGGATATAGAAAACTTCAACGCTTCATATGCATACACTATGCAAGAACAGAAGAACAGCGATATAGAATATTCCATCGATAAGACTTACAGAGGAGGTCTCGGCTATACATATTCCACTAATGCCAAACCTGTGCAGCCTTTTGTAAAAGCTAAGTGGGCTTCGTCAAAATATCTGCAACTTATCAAAGACATCAACTTCTATTATATGCCGAAGAGTTTCTCCTTCTCGACAGAAATGTTCCGCCAATATCAGGAACAAAAAATGAGAAACAAGAGCACAGGCGATATTATCATAAGACCTACATTCGCCAAAAACTGGGATTGGAACCGTACCTACGACTTCCGTTACGACATCACCAAGGGGCTGAACTTTACTTATAATGCCACTGCTAACGCTTATATCTATGAGCCAGCAGGCAACCCTGAGAGAGAGACTGCCGAATGGACTCAAAATAGAGACACTATTAAAGACGAGATTTTCGGTTTAGGCTCTATGTCGAGATTCAACCAGACCTCAAAACTTAATTACACCATACCTATTAATAAGTTGCCTCTTTTAGACTGGGTCACTTCGAGTGCTAGTTATACAGGTACATACAGATGGACAGCAGCGTCGCGTTCAACGCAAGCTATTATGGGTAACGTGAGTGAGAACGAATCGATGTTGCAGTTAAATGGCAATGCCGACTTTAGTAAACTATATAATAAGGTGCCTTATTTTAAAGAAATAACAACACCGAAACGTACCAATAGAAACAGCGGCCGCCAACCTAAGAAAGAAGAGAATACTGTAGTCGACACTACAGGCAAGACGCCTAAGAAGAACTATGCTAAGTTGGTAGGCGACAATGTGGTGAGAGTGTTGTTGAGCGTGAAAAAAGTCTCGTTCTCCTACTCGCAGTCGAATGGCGTATCGCTTCCTGGCTATATGTACGAGCCTGATTATTTGGGTATCAACGCTATGACAGGAGCGCCAGGATTCGGCTTCATCTTTGGAAGAAACAATAATGTCTTGGAGAATGCTATCAATGGTAACTGGCTGACGACGGATACCACTTTCAATCAGGCATATTCTGAGAGATTTAATGAAAGCTATAACTATAAGGTGGTTCTTGAACCATTCCAAGACCTCAAGATTGACGTGAGCGGAACTAGAACATACGTCGAGAATTTCTCGGAATATTTCAGAGCCGACGCTAACGGAGTCTTCAATTTCTATACGCCTACAAACGGAGGTAACTTCAGTATCTCACACCTCATGACAGCCACTTCGTTCCAAGATGGTGATGTCTTGTTTGAGAATATGTTAAGCTATCGTCAAGATATAGCGCTGCGTCTTGCAGAAGCAAATCAGGCATGGCTTGGTATGGAATCGCCAATGGTATACGACTCCATTGGTAATGGAATGTTCCCATACGGTTATGGCGCAAGTTCGCAGGAGGTGCTCCTTTATTCCTTCCTCGCAGCATATTCGGGACAGGATGCAGGAAGTGTAGAACTTAATATGTTCAGAAAAATTGCCTTGCCAAACTGGTCGATTAACTTCACAGGATTGACAAAGATAGCAGCCTTGAAGAAAATATTCAAGACAATCAATATCACACACTCATATAGGTCTAATTATTCCATCTCAACATGGGCGACAAACCTCAACTACGACAGTAACAACACCATGATGATATATGAAGGAACCAATTTGAGAGTCCCTGAATTCGATATGGCACAGGTCGTTGTCTCAGAACAATATGCACCATTGATTGGTCTTAAACTGACTTTCAATAATAACTTGTCACCTTCATTAGACTACAAGAAGAGCAGAACTGTTACCATAAGTTTCATCAATAATCAGCTTACCGAGACAGATGGACAGGAGATTGTTATTGGTTGTGGATATACCTTTAAAGATTTAGGCTTAGTATTCTCGTCAGGTGGCGGTGCTTCTTCAAGACAATCCAACGACCTCACCATGAAACTCGACTTGGGCTTTAGAAGAGACAAGACAATCTTGAGAAGTATAGACGAAAACTATAGTCAGATTTCTTCAGGACAGAACAAAGTCAATATTTATCTCACTGCCGACTATGATTTCAGCAACAGATTAGGCATGCAGGCCTTCTTCCGTCATGATATGACCGACCCATTTGTTGCCAATTCTTATAAGACCACCAATACTTTTGCAGGTGTTACTTTGAGATTTACATTGTCGCAATAAAAATTTTCATAGAAATAATAATCATAACAATAAAAATTGTATTTTTGACGGGTTAAAAAAGTAATTATTAAATTTTAAAAATAAAACAGATGAACATTCCAGCAGAATTAAAGTATTCAAAGGATCACGAATGGATCCGTTTAGAAGGTGAAACAGCTTACGTAGGTATCACAGACTTCGCACAACACGAATTAGGCGACATCGTTTTCGTTGACATCGACACAGTAGACGAAACACTTGAAGCAGAAGAAACATTCGGTACAATCGAAGCAGTTAAAACATCTTCAGAATTGTTGATGCCAGTAGCAGGTACAGTCGTTGAATTCAACGAAGCACTCGCTGACGCTCCTGAAACAGTAAACAACGACCCATACGGCGAAGGTTGGATTATCAAGTTAGAAGGCGTTAACGCAGCTGACCTCGACAACTTGTTATCAGCAGAAGCATACAAAGAATTAATCGGCTAATAATTTTATTATAAGTTGAGACGACTGTCGGAAAGATTTTATCCAGGACTCATTTGTGCAGCGTTCATAATGCTCCTTATGGGATTGCCAGGAAAGTGTTTTCCGACAGTCGTTAATTTTTGGGAATGGATAGGACTCGATAAAATTATCCATCTGCTCCTCTTCGCGTTATTCTCATACCTTGCGTTATGGGGCTACAGAAAACAACTCCTATCTGCCAACTCATCCTCACAAACCACAGCATTATTGTTCGCTTTGTTTCTGACAATTTCATACGGAGCGCTCACCGAGTTGATGCAAAAATATGTTTTTATTAACAGATATGGCAGCTATCTAGACTTGCTCGCCGACTCAATCGGTTGTGTCTTAGGGGTAATCACTTTCTATTTCTATCTTAAAAAAAAATTAAAAAAAATAGAAAAAACCGAGAACAATATCTAAGGAAATTTATTACCTTTGTGGCGCAATATAATTTTTGAGTTTAACTGCAAAAAGAAATAAAGAAATGGAAATTAAAAAATCACCAAAGGCGGATCTTGAAAACAAGAAATTGACTTTTACGCTGATAGGTCTTGTCATTACTTTGTTAGTTGTATGGCGAGTGTTTGAATACAAGAGCTACGATAAACAAACACTCGATAATTTACAAACTACAGTTGAGGTTATAGAAGAAGAAATGGTTGAAATCACAAAACAAGAACAACCAAAAGTCCAACCTCCACAACCAAAGCCACAAGTTACTCAAATCGAAGTCGTTGACAACGAAGAAGAAGTTGAAGACGAAATCGAAATCGATGCTGAAGTCTCACAAGACGAAGTAATTGAAGAGTACGACTACCAACCTCCAGAGATTGAAGAAGAAGAAATCGTTGAGGCTGAGATTTTCAAAGTAGTAGAAGAAATGCCTGAGTTCCCAGGCGGCGCAGCTAAGATGATGGAATATATCCAAAAAAATATGAAGTATCCTATGATGGCTCGTGAGTCAGACATCCAAGGCAGAGTGTTCGTTAACTTCGTCGTTGAACCAGACGGCTCAATCTCAAACGTAACAGTGATGCGTGGTATCGGCGGCGGTTGCGATGAAGAAGCTCTCCGCGTCGTTGAAAGCATGCCAAAATGGAAACCTGGTAAACAACGTGGTAGTGCAGTACGTTGCTCTTTCACAGTGCCTATCATCTTCAAACTTCAATAGTATATAATTGAAATCAGTATATGAGAAAGCTACCTTCGGGTGGCTTTTTTTGTTAAAATATTTATTGTTCACCCTTCAATCATTTGCAAAAATTATTGTAAATTTGCAAACATGAGCACTATTACAGATAAGAAAAAATATGCCCTCCGTTTCGGCAACAAAGAATTGCCTAACTTCCTAGTAACTAAAGAAAATATCAGACGACTTATTTTCTTTACTACTGTGTATTCCTTAGTGTTTATTAATATATTCCGTCCATTCAATTCTGAAACATGGATTCCTGGAATCAACAACCTTAACTATTTCCTTTACTCATCATTGATGGTGGTCATAGGCTTGGCTCTTATCTCAATAAGCCGCGTCGTGATGTATTTTTTTGTGAAAAAAATCTCTATAGGCTACTGGGAATACCTGATCTGGATTCTCGGTGAAATAACAATATTAGCAGGATTCTATGTCTTCATAGCGCATAAAGTTGGATTTATAGATAATTATATAGAAGAAAACCAGATAAAAATTTATTCAGAAGCCGTATTCGAGATATATAGAAAAGCTGTGGCTAATACAACATGGATGTTGCTTATACCATATATTATCTCATACTTGTATCTCTACAACGAACATCTTGTACGTAACGTTATAGCGAAATTAAACGAAAACGCTAATACAGTACAATCGCAGACAGATAAAAAAGAACAGAGCCTTATCCACTTCAAAGATGATAGAAACGAAGTACGATTTAGCATAACGACGGATAAGATTGCATATATAGAATCGTCAGATAATTACTGTAAAATATTTTATATAAACAATGATAAGTTGCAGGATTTTATCTTGAGGACTTCGCTTAAGAAACTGCAGGAAGAGCTTAAAGACACTGCTATCCAACGCTGCCAACGTTCGTATATGGTCAATTTTGAACATGTGGTCTCTCTGAGAAGAGACAATAACGACATAAGCCTCGAATTCGACATTAAGGAAATAAAAGAAATACCAGTATCGAAATCTTATAACGACAAAGTGGTTGAGTCGTTTGTTAAATATTCAAGACAAGGTTAATATTCTTATGAAAACGATGCGATACATAATCATATTTCTATTTCTCCTCTTAGGATATGATTCGTATTCTCAGCTCAACCATAAACATTACATACTGATGGGCCGCATCGACTTGTCGGAAGAGGATTACTCCAAGGCAATACAGAATTTCAATATGGCCATCATCGCCAAGCCTAACGACTTTGAAGGATATTTCCTCAGAGGCATAGCGAAATATAGTCTCAACGATTTCACTGGCGCTGTCAACGACTTTACCAAAACTCTTGAGATACACCCACTCTATGTGAGAGCCTATCACTACAGAGGCATTTCCAACGACAGACTCGGCAATTACGCAGACGCTAAAAAAGATTACAATAAGGCTATAAAATTAGACCCGTATGACCCAGAACTGCATATAGCACTTGGCTCTACAAAATTACATCTTAACGAATATCAAGACGCTGTGTCAAGTTTCGACACCGCGCTCATAATAAACCCGAGCAATGCCGGCGCCTATATCAACAGAGGCGTCGCTAAACGCTTCATGAATCAGCTGGATGAGGCTCTCGACGACTTGAACAAAGCTGTGTATTACGACTTCTTTAACATAGAAGCTGTCGTTAGAAGAGGTATAATACAGATGGAACGCGAGCATTATCAAGAGGCTCTTACCGATTTTAACAACGCGCTCAGAATGGATAGCGACAATCCCATAATATATTTTAACAGAGGAACGGTGCACCTTAACATGGGCGATACCATAGCTGCTCTTAAAGACTATGAAAGAGTTAATAACCTCGACGAACGTAACGCCTTGACTTATTTCAACAGAGCTATCATATATAGCCTCCTGAAAGAAGACGATGTGGCACTGGTGCTCTTCGATAAGGTCATAGAGATAAACCCAGATAATATATACGGATATTTTAACAGAGGCATCCTTTATTATAAGATGAATGAGCTGGATCTTGCCGAGAATGACTTCACCAAGGTGATTGAACTCTTTCCCGACTATATCGATGCTTGGGTGAATCGTTCGGTGGTGCGTCACGACAAAGGTGACTTGCAAGGCGCTGAAGCCGACAGATATAAATCGATGAAGATTATCAACATGATAAGCGAGAATGAGAAGAACGTCGACTCATTATATAAAGTCTATTCTTCTTCGATAGATCACGACAAGATTATTGCCTTTGAATCGGATTTCTCTAGCGGCGACAGAGGTGGCAAACTTGCACAATATTCTTCCATCGACATCAAGCCTTTCAATAATTTCGTCGTCGCTGTGGTGGCTTTCGACGCTAAGAAAAAAGACAGTCAGAACGCTCGCCATTTTCTCGACGCTAACCTAAGCCATATAAACGAAAATAAAAAGTTAAGCGGCTTGAATCTGGTATATAAACAAGTCGACTTCTTTAACGATGACTATCAGTCGCTGCTTAATGACTCTGTCATAGAGTCGGTAGGAGATGAAAAACTAGTCGCTTTCCTTAACGGCGTCTTGAATTATGAGATTCATAATTACCAACATTCGGAAGATAATTTCCGCTCCCTCGCCGATGATGATGTCTTTGAGATTTATGCCGCTATAAATATTGCATCCTTGCAGAAAGAGAAAGCAGAACTGGTCGTATATAATCAGGATTATAACGACCCTATCACTATCAACTACAAGAAAAACCCAGATAAGAATATCATAAAGAAACAAGTAAAACCTGACTATCAGCAGGCTCTGACTACCCTTACAGCTGTGTTGAAAAAGAACAAGAGCAATCCTTTCGTCTGGTATAATTTGGGTAACCTTCATCTGCAGATGCAGGAATTCCAAAAAGCTGTCGACGATTATACTGAAGCTATCAAATATGAGAAGAATCTAGCCGAGGCATATTATAACAGAGGCTTGACATTATTATATTTGGGTGAGAAAGAGTTAGCTAACAGCGACTTGAGTAAGGCTGGTGAACTTGGTATCAAAGAAGCTTACGCAGTGATGAAAAGATTTTATAACAATTAATAAATAAACTTGATTATGAAAAAGAAGAAGATTATTATCGCAATCCTTGTAGTTATTGCAATCCTCGCAATTATCTTTGTTATATGGAGAACGAGTCAACCAAAAGAATATATGCCAGAGGTTATAGAACCTGAGGTTTTTGAAGACGCCACTTACGATACGGATATGCTGATTGGTCTTTGGCAAGCTGGTACCGTATATTATAGATATAACGAAGATGGTACAGGAACAACCTGGGACACAGCCGATGACGTGATGGAATCGGAAGCGAGTGTGTTTACATGGGACGTCAAGAAGAACAGGCTTACGCACTATCATAAGATGGAGATAAGCTCAGCTATCATTCCGAAGGCATATACCATCAAGAAGTTAGACCTCGCTAATTTGGAATATCAAGACGAGTTTAAAGTGAAGAGCGTATTCGTCAAAGTCGAATAGATTACAGCTTCATCTTTATTATCTTAGGCATCTTGTCTTTGAACTGAGGCATCGTCATTCCTATAGAAGCATTGATATAGGTTGGGTCGCAGACGTAATATCTTTTACCTGCATAAGAAAACATATCACCTTCAATATCTGTGTCTTCGCCGAAACATACTGCTGTAGCAAGATGTCCTTCATATTGTAAACCAACGACTTTGGCGTCGGTGTAGTTTGATACTAGCCAAGCGAATAACGCTGAGCGGTCTTCACAGTCGCTGTATGGATAAGCTATGACTTCTTCAGGATAGAAATATTTCTCGTAGCCGAATTGTTGCTCGTCGGTTTTATAGTCGAAAGCTGTCTGTACGAAGTTCAAGATTATGTCGATGAACTGAACTGGAGTGTACTCGTTTTTCAATTCGTTCAGTTTGTCATTAAAAACCTTTTGAGCTTCAATAGAAATAGGTGCGGCGAAATAGATAGGGAAGATTGTCATTGGTACGTCGTTGAGATAAGCAACGTGAGAGCTGTTGAAAGGAAGTTCTATACTTGTGTTTATCTTCTCGAATGTAAGCTCTCTTTTTGAGTCGCAGGCGCCCATGTTTAAGGTGTTATGGAAATCCAAGCCAATCTGATTCAGTTCCTTGTCTTGTTCGCAATATTCGTAGGTGTAGATGCTTTCTTTAGAGTTGCCTCCGCCATAGATGGAATAGTATTTAAGATTTTCATCATCACCTTCGTTGAAGCGGAAGAATGTATAAGTGTAGACTTCTTTGCTGTTGTCTAATGCCGCCAAGAGAGTTAATTTGTTGGAGTCTTTGCCTCTTGCTGTTTTTACCTTAAACTTACCTTCGTTACGAAGCATATAGAAATTAAACAATACGCGGTTGTCGATGTCGGTTATTATCTCTTCGGAGAGAGAACGAAGTATGCAGAAATAACCCCAGTCGTTGAGTCCCATTTCCTTGACATAGTTGTCGACTTGTTTCCATAAATCGGAGGTGATGTCGGTTATTTTTGCCATCTCTACAAAATATGCGGCAACTTCGTTTTCATTGCTGCCTTTGTTTTTTACACGAAGTCGTTCGTCGATGTTGAATTTAAGCTCCTTTCCATAGAAGTTGATGTTGACTTCGCTGCTGATAGTGATGTCTTTTTTGACGAAAGAGGAGAAGTCGGATTGTTGTGTTATCTCTTTAACGCCCGAGTCGGTAAGTGTCTTTCTCACAACATAGTTGTCTTCTCTTGGAGTATGATTAATTCCGTCGCTGCTTTCTACTGTCTTTATGCCAGAGACTTGCGGCAGTACGTCGGTGCTTTTATAGCTGACTTCGTCAGAATTTATCTCTGTCAGTTTTGATTTCTGTGTTGTAGGAGCCTCTTTGATTTTAGGCTGCGACATAGAAAGTTCCTGCGTTTTAAATTCTTCAAACAAAGCCCATTCATTGCTCACGAATTCTGCAAACTCGGCATTTGCCTTAGAGATGTAATCGGAATATTCTTGCTCAAGAGAAGATACACCTTGTTGGCTTTGCTGGTTCAACCTCTTTTGTTCTTCTTGTACTGATTTAAGATATTTTTGATACTCATCATCCTGAGAATGAAGAGAAATTGCAAAGATAACGAATAGCGACAGTAATAAATATTTTCTCATTATTGTTTAATTTAATTATGTCGCAAATATAACAATTTTTATATTCCGAGCTTCAAACCAACAAAGAAAGTTCTTGGTAATCCTGGACCATAGATGTAACCTGCATCACGGTCAGCACCTTTATCGAAATCGTCTTGGTAAGAATTGAATATATTCTTGACACCGGCGTTGAATTGTAAGACGCTGTTATTCGATACTTTAATATCGTATGCCACTTTGATTCCCATATCAAAGAAGTTTGGTGTTGTCACTTCCTCGTCTTCTGCCACATAACCAGCGAAGTGTTGTACGAGCATACTGCCAGTATAAGTTCCCGACAAGGCGATGTTCAAAGCGTCGAACATAGTGTAATCCATAGTGATGAATCCATAATTGTCGGGTGTTCTGAACATGCGAGTTTGAGGTTTGATGTTAGGATTTTCTGACCATGTTTCAGGTTCTTTATATCTGCTTCTTTGGAATGTGTAGCCGAGTTGAATATTGAAATCGCGTATTGGGGTGTATGAGGCTTCCACGTTGACACCTGCTACATAAGCGCCTGAGCCATTGCAGCGTTCCATCAAGATGTTACCTTGAGCATCAGTTCCGTTTTCCTTTAGGATGAAGACGTCATCCAACGTTGTATAGAAACCTTCTGCCAAGATGTTGATGTCGCCGCCTTTAATCTTCGATGACCAGTTTATTGAACCGCTGAAACTATTTGAATATTCTGGTTTTAAGTCTGGACTTAAGGATATGATGGCTACTTCGCCACCAACAGCCATAATATGAAGATCTTCGTCGAAGGCTTGTGGCGCACGATAACCTGACGAATAGCTGAGACGTCCTGTCAATGTCTCTGTGAAGACATAACGGAAGTTGGCTCTCGGGCTTATCACTATATCATCGATAAGGTTATGTTTGTCAACTCTAGCGCCAATCAAGAGTCCCATTCTTGAATTTTTCCATTCGTTCTGAGCGAAGACACTGGCGATGTGGATGTCTTGTAATAAAGTCCTGTCGTAAGCCAATTGTATGTCTTCTAATTTATTTACAGAATATTCAACGCCAGCAACGAATTCCGATGGCATGAAGATTAGTCTGTCGAAAGTCTGGTTGAACTGACCGCCTGTAACCCAGCTGAAGTCGTTGGAAGTTCCGTATGCGTTGATGTCGTATTGAGTTCCATAATAAGTGTTACGGTCGACTTTCTGTAATGAGGTGAAAAGGGAAAAGCGTGTCTTTAGGTTTTTAGCGATATAGTCGTATGTGAGGCCGCCGCCATGGATGAAATGTTCTGCTTGTTCAGCCACAGTTACTTGGTGAGGCGTCATATTGATGCTGTCGCCTCCTCTGCGGAACTCGTGCATGGTATGATATTCTGCCGTGAGTTTTGCTTGGTTAGAAAATCTGTAGTAGGCGCGGAGTCCTAAGGATGTTCCTTTGAGTTTTCCGAGTTCGGTGTAACCGTCACCGTCGTGGTCGTAGCCTTGTCTGTCGCGACTCATTCCGAATATGTTTGCGCCAGCTTTACGGTTTGACGACACAAGCGCGGCGTTCATGGATGTGACATTGTCCCACGATTTTCCACCTATCATCTGTGTCGTGTGAGAAATATCTAAGGTGTTGCGGATTGGTTCACGGGTGATGATATTGACAACTCCGCCGATAGCACTCGATCCGAAAATTGCTGATCCTCCGCCTCTGATCACTTCAACACGGTCAATCATGGAAACAGGAATCTGCTCTAATCCGTAAACACCAGCCAATGAACTGAAGATAGGACGGCTGTCGATGAGAATTTGAGAATACTTTCCTTCTAATCCGTTTATACGAACGGCATTGACACCGCAATTCTGACAAGTGTTCTCTACACGGAGTCCAGGCTGGAAATTGAGACCCTCGGCAAGATTGACGGAATTAGTGTTAGTAAATATCTTAGGTGTTAAAACATTGACGATAGTGGCAGCTTCTTTTCTGTCAACTTCATAACGGTTCGCTGAAATGACAACGTCTTTCATCAGCATCGAATTCTCTTCTAAACTAAAATTCATCTCAATGGATGTGTTAGCTTTTAATGTTATAGGCTGTTCAATAGTCTTGTATCCCATGAAAGAAACAACAAGAGTATGATTGCCGACAGGAAGATGTTCCAACAAATAATGTCCGTTCTCGTTGGTGGCAGTCCCAAAAGTTGTACCTTTTATATATACGTTGACAAAAGGCAGATGCTCGTGATTGCTTGCGTCCAAAACATGACCGTAAATGTTGGCTTCTGTTTCGTTCTGGGAGAATGATGAAAAGTTTGTCGTGAAAAGCATGCTAATTAAAAGCGTAAAATTAAATAAATAGTGACATTTTCTCATTTTGATATTTTTAAAAGATTTGCTGCAAAAATATCTAAATGTCTTATCTTATTACGTAACTATTGTTAGGTATTTGTTTAAAGAATGTTAATTATATTAGGTTAACAGCAGACCGTAATGTAATGATATTAAAGTTTGAAAATTCTTTGTGCAAAGTATTTTATATTTGCTCTTTTTTTTTTAAATTTGCAATCCAAAGTTTAATTGTAAAATTTGTTAATCAATAATTTAAAAAAATGAAAAAAATCTTTACATTGGCACTTATGTGCATGTTAGCATTCACTGGCTTCTCGCAAGATCCAGGAACATTTGATTCGTCATTCGGAACCGATGGTATGGCACGCTTCGCACCATCGTCATCACACGACTTCTTGGAAAAAATATTGATTCAGGAAGACGGAAAAATCTTAACCGCAGGTAGAAGCCGTTACGACAACTCTAACTACGACATCTACGTGTCACGTCAAAATGCAGACGGCTCATTAGATGCAACTTTCGGAACAAATGGTATTAACCATTACCAAGCAACACCAGCTATCTATATCAACGCTGCAAGAGATATAGCTTTCGGTAACGACGGACTTATTTTTATCGCTGGCTATACTTACGACTTCACCAATAACGAAGGCTTCGTTCTCTGTATCGACGAAAACGGATATGAATATCCTTACTTCGGTAATAACGGTTTCGCTATCAGTGAATATGGCGGAGGCATAGTTTATGAAGCATTAGACGTTGACTCATACGGAAGACCTATCGTTACCGGTTATTTGAACGACACAATCGTTGTCAGACGTTATAACGCTGTCGGACAACTCGATCCTTCTTTCGGTGATAACGGTACTGTTCAAATCGGATTTGACGACGCTTTGTTCTCTTTCGGTTACGCTATCAATGTATTAGAAGATAACAAGATTCTCGTTGCTGGTACAAAGGTAGAATTAGGAACTAACATCCAAAATGCTTTCATTATGAGACTTAAAGCTAACGGTACATTAGATAACACATTCGGAAACAACGGATGCTTAAATCTTAACGTAGGCGACTTCGCAGAATATGCTCTCGACATCGCTATTGATGCCGACGGTAATTACTTGGTAGCAGGACATAGTGAAATGCCAAACAACTCAGAAACATTACCAAAATATGAAGCATACGTAACACGCGTATTAAGCAATGGTACTGTCGACACTTCATTCGGAACAAACGGTTTCACAAGATTTGAGTTGTTCGAAGGTGAAGTAGCTGTCAATAATAGCGAGGCTGTTGTTGGAGCTCAGGACGGACAAGTATTCGGCACATTATATTCATTCGATCACGACACTCAAGAAAGCCGTGCTTACGTTTACAACTTGAACGAAAACGGTCAGCTTAATGAAGACTTCGCAGGAACAGGTATACTTCCAATCACACTCCAATCAGGCGACGTTGAAGTCAGAACAGCAGCTGCCACTATGCAAGAAGACGGCAAACTCTTAATAGGTGGTATGTTCTTTAACAACGACGGTTATGCGTCAGACGTTTTCGTAACTCGTATCAACACTTCAGTAGAAGGTGACGGCCCAGATCCAGAAATATTCCCAGCCGATGTTTTGGTTGAAACAGAAGCTATCGACGCTTATTCTGTAAAAGCTACCATGACACCAAATGAATATACTACAGAATATCACGCAGGCATCGCTGCAGTTGAATTCTTTGAAACAATAGGTGAAGAACTCTTCGTTGAGGCTTTAAAAGCTGATGGAAATCCTCTTACAGGTGTCAACGAAATCACCTACAACGAGCTTACTCCAGAAACAGCCTACTATGTTATTGTAGTCGCTAAGAACGAAGCTGACGAATGGGTTGTAGTAAAGGATGAAGTCACAACCCCAAAACCAGAAGGCTATGCTGAATTGAATGAAACTTCATTCAACGTATATCCAAATCCTGCTACTTCAACAATATTCGTTGAAACATCAATGAATAACGCACAAGTAAGCATCATAGACATAACAGGTCGTTGTGTAAAGTCTGTTGAATTGACAGAAAACGTATCAGCAATCAATATCAGCGATATCAACAATGGTGTTTATTTCATCATGATTCAAAATGAGAACAATCGTGTTGTTGAGAAATTAGTGGTTAGATAAAGATTGTGAATCTTAAAATTTACAAACCTGAAAATCGGGGGATAACTCTGGTTTTCAGGTTTTTTTATTTTTACTTTTCCAAACTAAGAAACTTTTTGTCTTTATCGTTGTTTATCGCATACAAATAAACAATATAAAGATTATGAAAAAGTTATTTATCATTGCATGCTTGTTTTTCGCATGGCAGTTTAAGGCAGAGGCTTGTACAGGCATCTCCATGTTCTCTGCTAATGGTTCATATTTCCAGGCTCGTACCATAGAGTGGGCAGGATCAAATCTCAACAGCGTATATGTCGTTGTGCCTCGTAATTTCAGTCAGACATCATTTACACCTAAGGGAAAAGACGGTATGACGTTCAAATCCAAATATGGTTATGTGGGTCTCGCTGTTCAAGAAAAAGAATTTATTGCCGAAGGACTTAATGAGGCCGGACTCTCGGCAGGTTTGTTCTATTATCCGAACTTCGGCAGCTATCAGCTTTATGATGAGAAGTATAATTCTACGACGATTTCCGATTTGCAGTTGGTGTCGTGGATCTTGTCGCAGTTCGCTACTGTAGAGGAAGTAGAGGCTAACATCGACAAGGTGCGAATCGTCTCGCTCATGGGTGGCGACGGTTCTGAAGCCGCGATACATTGGAGGGTTGGAGATAGTTCCGGCAAACAAATCGTTATCGAGATTGAAAAAGGCGTGCCTCATATCTACGACAATCCTATCGGCGTGATAACAAATGCTCCTGGTTTCCAATGGCATCTCACAAACTTAAGTAACTACATTAACCTTACTCCAGTTAATCCTCCTGCAAAGGAGATGTACGAATTCAAGGTAAATCCTATAGGTCATGGTAATGGTTTCTTGGGACTTCCTGGCGACTTCACGCCTCCGTCACGTTTTGTGAG
>JAZNVS010000100.1:0-2709 GCA_045592965.1 Bacteroidales bacterium
CTTGCTTTTTTTCCTAACATTGTGACATATTGTGCATACGCATAGACATTATCCTTGTTCATCGATGTTGTTTCATCATAAACCACATAATCGTTATAAGCGAAATTATGCTGATATTGAAGTCCGAGATATAATTCCGAATAGTCAAACGACTTTGTGTACATCGCTTCTCCGCTGACAGCGTATCCGTAATTTTCCGTATATGTCGGATATTCTTCAACAAGAGTGTCGGTATTATATGTCAATTTATTTTCGTATGACGAAGTCGAATATTGACCTACTAAATTTAATTCTATCTTCTGATAGTTTTTCATCTGACGACTGAAATACAAATCGAGAGATGGCATGTTGCCTTTCCATTTTCTTACTTCATTCATGTTCATAGTATCTGTGATGCCGTTGTCGGTTTCTATCATCATTCCGTTTCCGTTCCAGTTGTTGTTATCGATGTTATCACGCAATGACACAATAAGAAATGTACTGTCGTTGGCTCTATAAGTATAATCCGCCATGATGTTGTGGGTCGTATAATAGAAAGGGAAATTCATCGTCTGCTTGCGTTCCACCATTCTTTTTTCATTGATGTACTTATCTGTCATCTCGTATGGTACATCATCGTAGTTACGGTGACTTATATTATATTGCAACATGATTTCCGATTTGCCTCTGTTGTATGTTCCCATCACATAACCGTCGGCGAAACCTGTAGTGAAAGCCGTCTTGCCATTAGCGACGATAGAACCGCCGTCTTCAACCTCTTTCAAAACGATATTGATAACACCATAAGCTCCACGATCCATATAACGCACTCCAGGATTGTTGCTGTATTCTATGCGTTTGATCTTATCTGAACTGACATTGATGAATCTCTGATAAGAGACCTCTTTTCCGTTGATTTGATAGACAGGAGTACCGCCGTCAATTGTGATTGTCTCTTTCGCCACATTGACATCCAATCCCGGAAGCTGCTGCATGTTAAGGAAATTCAATCCTCTACCTGAACTCTCCACTTCCGTCGGATCGGGAAGTATCACATAATGTTGAGGTGTTTCTTCAATACGAGAACCTTCTATCGTAACCGCATCCAACATTTCTGAAGTACGAGGCATCTTCAACTCTCCGAGGTCGGCAGGACGGCAATATATCGAAAGACGTTCATAACCTATGGCAGAAGTCATAAGAATGTATTTTCCGTCTTCAACATTAAGGATAAAGTTACCGTTTTCATCGGAAGTAGTACCGGCAATGATACTGTCGTTGTCAGCCATCTTCAGAGAGATATTAGCGAATTGAACAGGTTTCTTTTCCTCGTCAACGAGACGAGCTTTCAGTTCTTTCATTTCATTCTGCGCGAATGATGTCATTGCTAAAATGCTCAGTAATAATGTAAAGATTCGTTTCATAGTAGTATTTTTTTAATCAATAAGTTATTTTATTTTCAATTTTAATTTTCTCTCGCAGAGACACAGAGAATCGCAGAATTGTAACATTGCTTCTTCGCGTACTTTGCGCTTTTGTGTGAGATCATCCTCGATTATCAAACGAAAGATTTTTCTTTACGCTGCACAGAGTTTAAAACTATTCCCATTTCTTTTTCCATTTCTCATTCATCATTTCATCTTCAGTTCTTACAAATTCGCCATTTTCAAGATAATAGATATGAAATTTTTTCTTGTATTTATTGCCAAAAAGTTCTTTGTAAAATTTATCTTCCAATTTATTTTCAACATTTATCATACAATCACCGATATTCATTGAAAATATCGGATTCTTAACATTATCTATTTCGGCAAAAGCTGCTGTATATTCGTTTGTAATTACATATAATTCGATATTATTTTCATCGCAATATGATTGTACAAAATATATTGGAATATTGTTCTTCATATCATAAGGTAACCACCTGTAAACAATCGTTCTATCTTTAGCTATAAGTAAGTCCTTCATCTGATTTGAATTGATGGCATAGATGCGACTATCATTAGTTAAACCAATTAATGAAGCTGTATCAGATATCCAGCAGATGCTGTTTGTCTGTTCAGGAGTTAAATTACCGTTTATACATGGTGGAATTTCTATTGTTACGTAACACGATTGCATCACCAATGCCATTGCAAATAATAAGATTAATTTTTTCATAGTTATAATATTATTTTGGTTAATACATTTATTTGTTTAATAGTCCTATAAAATTATTTACAACGTCTGCAATGCAGACGTGAGTGTCAAAAAAATTAACACTGTCAAAGTAAAAATCGTTGTTCTTATTATATTTTTCATAATTTCTAACATTTGTTTTTTTATATATTAAAATTATGCCAAAAATAAACATTATTGAATATCAACGATTTAATATATAGTAATGTAAATATAGTGTCAAAAAATTAGACGGCGGGTGTCAAAAAATTAGACAGTGATGTGTTAAGAATTATTAACTTTATTTCTCTTGAATTAATGAAATTGTTGTTGTAGTTTTGCAAAACCAAATAATCGAAATATATGGAAACTATTGATAATCTCAAAAGTCTCATCTTTACCGTTCGTGGTGTAAAGGTTATGCTCGATGCTGACCTCGCTGAAATATATGGTTATACCACAAGTGCATTCAACCAACAAGTAAAAAACAACATCAACAAATTCGACAGCGATTTTAGGTTTCAAATTACCAAAGAAGAATACCATGAAATCTTGAGGTCAAAAATTTTGACT
>JAZNVS010000101.1:0-4273 GCA_045592965.1 Bacteroidales bacterium
TCTCTTTGGTGTAATTGACGCGTCTCTACCAATTGTCAATTGTTAATTGTTAATTGAAACGCTCGGGTTCTCATTCGCTGCTTTCCACGAGCGTAGCGAGACGGTGGCGACGGTTATTATCGTTATTGTCAGAACCGCAACAACATAAACCCAGACCGACATCTCGGTGCGATAGACAAACTGCTGCATCCATCTGTCGATGATATAATAACTTATCGGTATCGCTACAGCGGAACATATCGCTACGATGTAAAGATATTTCTTGTTAAACATCTTCAATATTCCAACTGCCGACGCTCCATGTATGCGACGTATTCCTATCTCACGACGTTTGTATTGCGTCTCGAACAACACCAAACCGAAGACTCCTATGATGGAAATCATTATGGAAAGGAATGAAAACAACGTCACGAGTGTAGAGAGTTTGTTTTCCAAATCATATTGTTTAGCCAACTCATCATCGAAAAACTTTAGTTCTTCCACATCAATGTATGGAGAAAACTTATCAAGAATATTTTTTATATATTTTCTCAGTTCTTTAAAGTCGGCTCCGGCAGCTACTCTTAAGTAAACCTGATTAGGTTGTCGCCATCCGTATTCTCCGAAGACCAAGAATGCAAAAGGTTCTATACCATACTGCAATGGTTGCGAATTAAAATTCTCACTGATTCCAATTATAGGAGTCAGTCCATCACCATCAGAAAGATGAGCTTGTATGGTAGTTCCTAACTCAATACCGAATCTATCAGCAGCTTCTCTGTTGAAGATCAGTACTCCGTTTTCTGATTGTTCGTCCGATGGCAAGAAATCGCGTCCTTCTTCTATCTTGATTCCCATCATCTGCAAGAAATTCCATGAGACAGGATAACTACTAAAATTTATCCATTGATCCTTATAGTTACGGGTCCAACCCATGTGTGTCAGGCCGACTAAAGGACAATCACCATAAGCGACTTCCAAGATATTAGGATTCTTTTTCAACTCATCAGTAAAAGCATCGCGCCGAGTATAATCCATATCTCCTCCGCCTACAACCATATAAGGCACTTTTATTGTGTAAAGTTGTTCTTCATTAAACCCCATCTCATGCTGAAGCATGTATTTATGTTGTTTAGAAATAAACAACGAACAAATTATCAACGAGATAGAAATAACATACTGTATTCCTACTAACGAATATCGCATGATCTTTCCAGATTTCGTGGCTTGGAACGAGCCTTTCATCACCAAAGCAGGATTGAACTTTGTGATATAAAAAGCAGGATACAGACTCACTATCGCAGCAAATATCATCAAGAAAACAATCATCGTCAATGCTAATTCCCAATTATTTCTCAAAGCAACCGATGTTGAAATATATTCCGACAAAGGAGTATTGGCGAAAGTGAAGACAATTACCATCGCACCTAAGATGGATAATAATGTAAGTCCCAATGTTTCAAACATTATGTTAAGACGTAGCTTTGATGTCGGCGCGCCGAAGACTTTATATGTGTTGATTGCTTTGATGCGAACAGGTATCATGGCGAAGAAGAAATTTATGAAGTTGATGAAAGAGATTACGAGAATGAGAGCAGCTATCGCTATCAAACTATATGTAGTTGAAAGGTTTCCTTTAAAACCTTCAGACATAGATAGTTTATCGAAATAAATCTCTGGCAGAGGATTAAGTCGAGGTTTAGATTTCAATTGCACTTCCTCTTCAGACAAGCCTTCTTTTCTATAGGTTTCCAACAAATAGTCCCCTATCTTCTCTTGTACTTCAAGATATGACGCTCCTTCTTTCAATCTCACATAATAAGGATTATTCTTATTATTGTTATGAGTATATTCCTGCGGTTCCATACACAACCATCCTTCGCATGTGGCAATATTACTTGGTTCCGGAAAATTTTTGAAGATACCGACGATGTCACGAGTTGCATTATCATCAAAAGCTCCTCTGCCAAGATATAACACATCACCTACTTTCAAATCAAATTTCCTTGCTACTTCTTCAGATATAACCATGTCATTTGTAGCAACAAAATCTTCCAAACCTCCTTCTATAAATTCTATAGGAAATACTTCAAGGCCTTCTCGTTCAGCCATCGCTAACTTAATCTTGAAATTATCAATAGTATTATTTCTTTTTATAGAATGATCATACCAGACAAAATCCTCAGGATACGGATAAGTAACTATCGAACCTCCAGCTTCAATTTCAGGGATGCCAGCACACCATTCATCAGGCTCTTTACGGCTCATATAATAGCTCGACATTCCTTCATTACCAATCCTTTCTAATCTGTAAATCCTTTCGGAATTTGGTATAACCCTATCGAAAGAAAGGTCATGTCTCACCTGAACCATAATAAGATAGATGGCTGCGAACGCCACCGACATTCCCACGACATTCAACAATGACGATGTCGTGTAACGACGTAATAACGTGATGAAGTTTTTGATATACATATTTTCTTTAGTTTAGAGTTTAAGGTTTAGAGTTTAGAGTAGTTTTAAAGTTGAGAGTTTTAAGTTTAAAAGTTTATCTAATTCAACCTTAAGCTTTAAACCTTAAACCCAATTATTTATTTTAATTATCTATTTTCAATTTTCAATTCATTCTTAATTCCTGAGACGTGTCAATGTTCATTTATTTTTGCAGGAAGCATTGACGCGTCCCTACAATTCAATTGTAAACTGTTAATTGTCAATTGTTAATTATTTCAAAATGAGCACTTCGTTGTCTCCGAAATTATCGTACGATGATGTAATGACTTTCTCGCCTGGATTCAAGCCTTCCAACACTTCGTAATATTGCGGGTTCTGTCGTCCGATGCGAATCTCGCGTCTGTAAGCCTTCTCCCCGCTTTCGTCAACGACGTAAATCCATCTGCCGCCTGTCTTCTGGAAGAACGATCCTCGTGGTATTATCGCCGCATCGGTAGGCTGTCCCAACTGCAAATTTAAATAATAAGTCTGACCGCTGCGTATGTTTTCCGGCACGTTATCGGTGAAACGGAAGTCTGCTTTAAACTGTCCGTTGCGCACTTCAGGATATACCTTCCTCAGCATCATCTCGAACATATTATCCTGACGTTCAAAAGAAGCCGTCAGTCCTGTCGTCACCCTGTCGATATAATGTTCATCGACCTGAGCCTGCACCTTATAAGCAGATAAGTCGTTGATCTGACCGATGTTCATCCCTTGCGACAGCGACTGTCCGAGCACCACATCCAACATTCCGACTTCGCCGTCGATAGGAGCTTTCACCTTGAGGTTATCGACACGCTCGCGAATAAGTTTCATATTAAGTTCCATCGACTTAAGGCTCTCCTCCATCTGCTCGACCTGCGAGCTGCGATATAAAGAATCC
The DNA here is from genome assembly GCA_045592965.1 of Bacteroidales bacterium. Lineage (GTDB taxonomy): Bacteria > Bacteroidota > Bacteroidia > Bacteroidales > F082 > Limimorpha. The sequence continues at coordinate 3,359 of JAZNVS010000101.1, forward strand.
TGTTTCTGACGTTCTAAGATAAGCTCGCGCTTACTTATCGCAAGTTCGTAGTTCTCTTTCGACTGCAGATAATCTTCTTTAGCTATGAGGTCACTTTCGTAAAGATCTTTGTTCTGGAGATAAGTACGTTGCAGACGGCTCACCTCTAAGTCAAGCTGCAGTTTCTCCTGACGTAAGGAAAGACGTTCCTGTTCCATAGAGATGAGAGTGTTACGTAAGATATTCTGTTTCTCGGCGAGGTCAGCCTCCGACTGCAGGATCTGCATCGAGAGCGAGTTGTTCGACATCTCAAGAATCACGTCGCCGCATTTCACCTTTGTGCCTTCTTCATGGACGATACGCTCCACAACACCCGACTCCAATGGCGAGAGCTGCACCGTTGTGATAGGCTGCACCGTTCCCGTAAGACGCACATAATCATTAAACTCACCTCGCTCCACAAGAGCCGTCACCACAGTCTCGGAGTTCACTCTCAACGTGCTCGACTTATCCCTGAAGATAAGCCACACGATAAAAACTACCAACAATCCCGCGAAAGCGTAAGGAAGATTCTTCTTCTGAAACACCGCCTTCAATCCTTTTTTCTTTTCTAATTTGATATCCATTTTTCTTTTAGTTTAAAGTTTAAGGTTTAGAGTTTAGAGTAGTTTTTAAGTTGAGAGTTTTTAAGTTGAAAGTGTATTTACTGAGTCAACAGACTTTTTACACTTTAGTCCTGATGAACTTTAATCTATAAACCATCTAACTTTCAACTACTCTACACTCTCAACAATAAACTATACACTATTGATTACATTCTATTCGCGATGTCTTTCACTATGGTTCCGTCGAAGAGGCAGATTTGTCGTGTGGCGTATGAGGCGTCGTGTTGCGAGTGTGTCACCATGATGATGGTGGTGCCTTCTCTGTTGAGTT
>JAZNVS010000102.1:0-43705 GCA_045592965.1 Bacteroidales bacterium
TATTATACAGTGAAAATCAACAAATATATTTACAGCTATTTTACAGATTTGCTTTTATAATTTATAATTGTTTTCAAAGAAAAGTCAGCTATATTCCCATATAATCACCTTGTTTTACGTAAATTAAAAGCCAAATTGAATGTTATGTTATAATCATATATTTAGAATTTTGTATTCTATCTTTATGATTCAATCCTTTCAATATATGATCCAAATACACTAAATGCGTTTCTTTTCATGGTGATTGCATAAAGATTTCCTTTATATATGATTATCTTTTCTGTAATCCATCGATTTGCATCGGCGACTACGTTTGTCTTTCCCGTATTAGTATCAATCTGTACTGACTGATGTCAATGTGGAAAATGACAATACGAAAAGTAATTTCTTGATATTTTCCATGGATTTATTTTTTAAAAGTTTAAATTGTTATAATTTGTTGTTATTTTATAGAATAAAATCTAATTTCAGTAATTTTTCGACAAGTGTTTACCTTTCAATTCTAAATTCTCCTTCAGCACTGCCTCCATTACATATTATTGTAATATAGTATGTGCCTGATGGCAAATTGCCAATTGGAACATACAACACTTCATGTTCAGTAACATTTGTTGATGAGTTATAAGCTATGTTACCGAACTCGTTCTCTATAATAATATCTGTTTGACCTAAACTGACATTAAAATTAATAGTCAAACATAAATTGTTGTAAGTAGCCTCAATAGGGATTCCAGAACGAGCATTGCTATAATCGCCATGCTCTAGTTTACCATAATTAGTAAAATTTATCTTTTTTTCTTCTCTTAAGTTGCTTTCGTAACACATAACCGTAGTGCACAAAAACATAAAAATTGCAAACAATAATTTTTTCATAATTATAATTTTTTAAGATTGTATTACAAAATTACTCAATCAATAAACAATCTTTAATTTTTACAATGAATTTACAGATATATTTTAAAATGTCAAAAAAGATAGTTGTGATTATCAATACAATATAAAGAAATATACAAAATGTATTTACAGACGTTTTACAGATTCAATTACTGAATTTTGATTGTTTTATGACAATAATTGATAAAAAATCATGGAAATTATTGTGTCTTTACATAGACTTTGTGCGTTTCAAATTTATTAATAAAAAAATGCAGAGCCTTTTTTTACTCTGTATTTTAAGTGTACTGAAAAAATAGAGACTGTAAAGTAAACTGTGTCAAGACAACAATAAAAGGAGTCTAACACAGTTTATTTTATTAATTATGGAAAAAGAAGAAATAGATTACAAATTAGCTGCTCAGCAGTTGAGAACAGGCAAGCCATTATTTGGCGAAGGCGGAGCGTTGGCACCGATGTTGGAAAGGATCTTAAATGCGGCCTTAGAGGGTGAAATGGACGCACACCTTGACAAAGTCTCAAGAGAATCAGGCAACAGACGCAACGGCAGGATGGCAAAGAAAGTACAGACCCAATACGGGGAGGTAACAGTTGAAACACCAAGAGATAGGGACGGGAGTTTCAATCCCGAGACGGTACGCAAGAGAGAGACAGTACTGGCAGAAGGCATGGCCGATCAGATAATAGGGATGTACGCATTCGGCACAAGTACCAGAGAAATAAGCAGATATTTCGAGAGAGAGTTCAACACCAAGCTTTCGGCGGAGACAATCAGCGCGATAACCGACAGAGTATTGCCCGAGATAAGGGATTGGAAGAACCGCTCGTTGGAACCCGTATATTCCATCTGCTGGATGGATGCGATCCATTACAAGGTAAAGGATGATAACGGACGTGCCGTGAGCCGCGCCATCTACAATGTGTTGGGTGTCAACAAAGATGGATATAAAGAGCTGCTGGGCATGTATGTGGCAAGGAGTGAGGGGGGCAAACTTTTGGCTGGAGGTCATGACGGACTTGCAGAACCGAGGCGTTGAAGATATCATCATATGTTGCGTCGACGGTCTGAAAGGGTTTCCAGACGCCATACGCAGCGTTTTCCCGCGGACATCCGTACAGCTTTGCGTAGTTCATCAGATACGCAACTCTGTCAGATATATAGGCAGCAAACATCAAAAGGAATTTTTAAAGGATCTGAAATTGGTTTACGGCGCAGTCAGCACGGACTCCGCCGAGGCTGAGCTTGACAGGTTGGATTCCAAATGGGGAGAACAATATCCTATAGTAATCAAGTCATGGCGAGACAATTGGGAACAGCTGACAGAATACTTCCAATATACCAAGGATATACGCCGCATGATATATACGACCAATACCGTTGAGGGATATCATCGCCAGATACGCAAGGTCACCAAGAATAAGGGCGTTTTCCCGTCTGATACCGCATTGGAGAAACTTGTTTATCTCGCTTACCGAGACATCAGCGAGAGATGGACCATGCCTCTGGCAAACTGGGCGTTAATTTCCCAACAGATGGCTATCAAGTTTGGAGAGAGATTTAAAATTTATCTTGACACAGTTTAGTTTACACTGCAAAAAAATATGGATGTTACCATAAAAATTTTTCAGACTTCTCTCTGGTAATATTTTCCTAAAATATATTCTGAAAAAGAAGCTTTCTTGTTTTCTATTTTCAATTTCTTTCTGATGTTGGTTCTAGCTTTACCAACAGAATCGACACCTAATTCAATTATATTAGCAATATCATCTACACTTATTGGCACAACTGATAACAGGCATACTTTGTACTCAGTTTCATTTAATTCCGGGAATGTTTTTTTGATGAATGAGGTTATATCACCATATGAAGATTCGATTACATCCTCGCTTGCTTCAAATGCCGTTTTGAAAGGCGAACCATAAGCATATTGCTTTATCTCTTTTACATTTTTATTAGTCCTATTATTATGTTCAAAATCATTTACCTCTTTGATGATTTTTATACGTTCCTTTAAACTGTTATTCAAAGACTCTTTTATTTCATATTTGAATTTATCATAATCCTTTTTCTCGCTATTTAAATTATCTACCCGTTTCGACAAATCTTTTTCTCTACGTTTTGAATTTGTGATTATTATGAAGGATATCATTGAAACTAAAAATAATACTGTCAATATGCATAGAATAATATATAATCGTTTGTTTAACTTTTTTTGATAAACATTACGTTGAAGTTCATTATCATACTTTTGTTGTATTTCATAGATGTTATCATCAATACCTTGTTCGTATATTTCTTGAACCAAATATGTCAGTTCTTTCTGATAATATAAAGCACTGTCATATATGTTTATTTTATAGTAATAATTGGATAAAGCATCACATATACTGATCTTTGTAGGATTTATCTCAATAGTCTCAAATTCATTTCTTAACTTATTAACGTACATTCTTGCAGAGTCAATATTACCTTCCTCAAGAAAAAGAGTCAAAAAATTCAAATTATATAAATTATCATATTCATTTTTATTGATCTTGTGTTTAAAAGACATGTTCAAATATTTTCGTGCCAGTTCTAATTCGTCAAACTCTTCGTAAAATACATATGCGTATTGATAAATCCTACATTGCGTATTTGCATCATCAGTCTGTCCTACTATTTTAATTGCTTGTTCTATATAAAACAATGTGCTATCAACATTGTCATTCATATAATACATTTTTGCAAGGTTTGCATGACTATTTGCTTTATCAACATCATTCTTTGCCAGTCTAACAGATTTACGATAAATCATTAATGCTTCATTCCAATAGGCCTGTTCACCAAACACCTCTGCCATATAATTGTTTATCCTCCACATGTAAAGGGAATCATGCATGTTTTCCGCCAATGTGAAAGCCGTCTTGTAATCTTTCATCGCGTTTTCGTATTCGCCTCTTTCGTCATACACGCAGGCACTGTACAGATGGGCGTACATGTTCATCTGTGAATTCTTTCTCGTCTTGTCGAAGTATGCTTTTGTTATGAAGATATTTGTGTCTCCTTTTATGTTGTCGTAATTCTTGTATTTGGCCTGTACTCTCGTCACAAGATATTCCATATATTTCTCCTTCTTCAGGAACTTCTCCGGCATCAGGATGGAGTCGAGATACATGGATGCCGTGTCGGGGCTTGTCTCGATGACTGACTGAGCTTTCTCCAAAAACGTTTCCGCATCATCATGACGCGAACATGACAATGACAATATAAGCAATGACAATATATACAAGACTTTTCTCATAGACTGAATTTTCTGTAAAAATACAACAAATAATCATTGAAATCACTCCGCCCCCATAAAAATGAAAAAAATGTATAAAAATCCTCTTAAACAGCCTTAAAATGCGCCAGAACGCCATAAAACGCTTCACATGCGAAGTCCCTTCAAGAAGGTAACCCGGAAGGACGAGACCTCAACGTTCAAGCCCATGGGTTTTAGGGTAAAAAATTCTCTCGATAATTTTTTACCCTAAAAAACGTCTCGGTGTCGCCGTCCGAGTTGATGTCAGGTCAGGGACTTAGCAAGCGAAGCGACCTACGACGCATGGCATAATCAGAAGGTAAAAAAAAATAAGGGCTGCCACTGCATCATGCTGATAATGTATATAAACAACCGCCATCTCCATAACACCTTTTTCTCAAATGGGGACTAAAGCAGCTCGCTCCCAACTCAGCATGTCAAATCCGTTTTTTCCCACATCCGTTTTCGTATCCGTTCGGGGCATTTTCCCCTCTTTCAGTCCCTGTTTTTGTCTTTTTCTAGCCTTCGTCATCATGCCTGCCATGACAAGTGATGACATATCATGAATCGTATGGTACAACAACCTATATATCAGCATTTTATAAAATTTTACCATATATATTTGCGGTGACAAAATCGATTATCAACACTAAAAAATCACAGTTATGGCAAAGAAAAACGTACGTGACGAACCGAAAAATCCTCAAGTCACCGAAAACCCGCAGACGAATGATGTCGTGCTTATCTTGGACAAGATGGAACGTATGCTTCAAGCGGTTTCAGGCATCACGAAAGACGGTAAGCATTCCACCGTGCCAGCGGACAAGGAACACAGAAACTCCTTCCTCAAGATCGACCGTTCCTCGAACCTCTTCGAGAGTTTCCTTAAAAACTTCTGGAGTCAGTGGAAAGACCCGGCACGTTTCGGGGTTTTCTCAATCATAGAGAAGGAACTTGAAAGACCTGAAATCAGACTTGCCATCGACGACATCATCAACGGCAGGAAAACAAAAGCGGCAGACGAATTCCTCAACAAATATGAGATAACTCCAAAAAATCGTAAAGAACAAAGTATTAACAATCAAGAACAAAAAGAAATGGCAAAGAACAATCAGACACCGCAGCCCGTCGTTGAAAACAACGACCTGCAGCAGAACAACGCTTACCGATACAACGAGTCGATGATAAACTGGGAACAGCTTAAAAACTTCGGCGTCTCCCGCGAATATCTCCAGGAACGAGGTCTCCTTGACTCGATGCTCAAAGGATACAAGACAAACCAGCTTGTACCAATTACCATGAACTTCGGCTCCGCCGTACTGCGCACCGACGCCCGTCTTTCTCTACAGCAATCCAGAACCGGTGAAGTCATGCTTGCGATTCACGGAATACGCAGACAACCTGAACTGGAACGTCCCTACTTCGGGCACATCTTCTCAGATGAAGACAAGAAGAACCTGCTCGAGACAGGCAACATGGGACGGGTTGTAGAACTCAAAGGCCGTAACGGAGAATACGTACCCTCATTCGTAAGTCTCGACAAGATGACCAACGAAGTCGTAGCGATGCGTGCCGAAAATGTCTATATACCTAACGAGGTAAAGGGTGTAGAACTCACCGACCAGGAAAAGAACGACCTTCGTGAAGGCAAGAAGATATATGTCGAAGGCATGACCGCCAAGTCTGGAAATGAGTTCAACGCCTACATACAGGTCAGCGCCGAACGCAGAGGCATCGACTTCATATTCGAGAACGACCGCATCTTCAACCGCACCGCACTCGGCGGCGTGGAACTCAGCAGACAGCAGATTGACGACCTGAACGCGAGCAGAGCCATATTCGTCGAAAACATGCAGCGTAAGGACGGCGAGCTTTTCTCATCGTACGTAAAACTTGACGAAGCGACGGGACGACCGTCCTACACACGATACAATCCCGATTCTCCAGAAGGTGCGAGAGAAATCTATATACCTAAAGAAATCGGAGGAGTACAGCTGACGGAGAAAGAACAGAAGGATTTGCGAGAGGGACGTCCCATTTTCCTTAACGACATGATCAACAGCCGTGGAGAGGAATTCTCTTCATTCATCAAAGCGGACCTTGAAACCGGACGTCTCATGTACTCACGAACCAACAACGGTTTCGATGAACGTGCCAAATTCGAGATTCCTAAAGAGATTTTCGGGGCTAAGCTCTCAGGCCAGCAACGCGCCGACCTTCAGAGCGGCAAGTCCGTACTGGTGGAAGGTATCAAAGGTTTTGACGGCAAGACCATCTCGCAATATGTTAAAGCCAACTTCAACCAGGGCAGGCTCGACCTCTACAACGAGAACCCCGACAGAAAACCCAACGCCTCACAACGAAATGTCGTGGCAGAGACACAGCAGAAGAGTCAGTCAAAAGGACAAAGCATGTAAAATTCAATAATGTATAATCCATAAAAATAAGATCAAGATGAACGATAACAATAAAGCACCATTCAAGGTGGAAGACGTAAACTGGGAAGAACTTTCAGGTATCGGTATCCTTAAAGACGAACTTGAAGAAGCCGGAGAACTCGAGACATTGCTACGTGGCGAGAAGACCGGCATCGTATCGCTAAGCCTTGTACTCCTCGGCGTGGACGTGGTGATGGACGCGACCTTACAGCTCGTAAGAAAAGATGATTCTCCGCTGCTTGAAATCATCGGCATCAAATCCACAGGACAGTGACATAAACATATTTCTAACCTTACATCCGTCTCCCGTATCAAAACGGCAACGGGAGACGGATTCCTAAAATCAAGAAAAATCATGACAGCAATAATAGCGGAAAAGCCGAGCGTGGGCAGAGACATCGCCCGTGTTCTCGGAGCGACAGAGAAAAAAGACGGCTACATGTCAGGCAACGGCTACCTCGTGACATGGGCTTTGGGACATCTGGTCTCACTCGCCACACCATCGACCTACGGATACGGCAAGGCTTCACATAAAGACCTCCCGATATTCCCAGAACCGTTCCGACTCGTCGTACGACAGATAAAGACCGACAGAGGCATGGTCACGGACATATCCGCCTCAAAACAACTGAAAATAATAGATGAGGTATTCGGCAGATGCGACAGCATCATCGTAGCCACCGATGCCGGTCGAGAGGGCGAACTCATCTTCAGATACATATACCAATACCTCGGATATACAAAACCCTTCAAGCGTCTCTGGATTTCCTCACTCACAGATGAAGCCATCCTCACCGGCATGAAAAACCTGAAGAACGGCGACGCATACGACAGCCTGTATCATGCCGCCGACAGCCGCGCGAAAGCCGATTGGCTCGTCGGAATGAACGCCAGCCGAGCATTGGCATTGGCTTCGAGTATGCCGAACAGCTCACTCGGACGGGTACAGACACCTACGCTGGCTATGATATGCAGCCGCTATAAAGAAAACCGTGACTTTGTCTCCGTTCCTTACTGGCAACTCAACATCACCCTTGAACGTCATGGAGAGTTCCGCCAGTTCTCTCATATAGGAGACTTTGACAGCAGAAAATCCGTAGAAGAAGCCTATTCGCGTTTCACTCCGAATTCAACAGCGGCAATCACGAAAGCGGAACGCAAGACGACTTACCAGCAGGCACCTCTTCTGTATGACCTTACCGCATTGCAGAAGGACTGCAACATACACCACGACATGAGCGCCGACAAGACATTGGCCGTGGCGCAGTCTCTTTACGAAAAGAAATACATATCATATCCAAGAACTGGAAGCAGATACATTTCCAGCGACCTGATGGAACAGGTACGACAATCGCTCAGGAAGATTGCCGCAATGCCGGAATTCAACGTATACGGCAACGGCTTCGATTTTGAAAAACTCAACATGCGCTGTGTCAATGACGGCAAGATAACGGATCACCATGCTCTCATCATCACCAGCATAGAACCCGAGAATCTCAACATCTCAGAACGTACCGTCTATATGATGATTGCAGGACGGATGCTGGAGGCGTTCTCCCCGAGCTGTGAAAAAGAAACGCTGATAATGGAAGCTTCTTCAGAAGGCCTGAACTTCCGTTCCAGTTCCACCGCTGTAATAAATCCCGGATGGCGAGCCGTATTCTCACGTAAGGAAGACGCCGAGAAGGATGAGACCGAATCAGGCAAAGGCGCAGCAACGTTTGAAGAGGGAGAGCAGACAGCCGTTACTGGACGTGGCATGGTACAACGCAACACCAAACCTAAGCCTCTCTATACGGAAGCGACCCTGCTTGCCGCGATGGAGACATGCGGCAAGAACATCACCGATGAAGAGGCTAAAGAAGCTATAAAGGACTTGGGTATAGGAACACCTGCCACAAGAGCCGCCATCATCACGACCCTGTTTCAGCGCGATTATATAAAAGGTTCAGGCAAATCACTGATACCTACCGACAAAGGTCTTTATCTGTACGAAGCCATAAAAGACATGCAGATTGCCGATGTCAGCCTGACCGGTATCTGGGAGAAAACGCTTCTTCAGATAGAAAAGCAGGTCATCGACACACGTTCATTCATGCGCTCTATAGAAAACTTCACATCTCAGATAACGAGGGAGATTCTAGGATTGAAGTTTGATATACATGAAGAAAAATCATTCGCCTGTCCGAAATGCGGTAACGGCAAAATGATTTTACGTCCTAAAACAGCCAAATGCGACAATACGGAATGTGGCTTGACAGTGTTCCGCAAGATACTTAACAAGGAACTTAGTGAGCAGCATCTGGAACAACTAATTTCATCAGGAACGACATCCGTCATCAAAGGATTCAAGAGCAAGAAAGGCGACAGGTTTGACGCCTCCGTCACATTCGATGACGAATATAATGTAACACTGGCGTTCTCCGAAAAGAAATCCGACAACAGAAGAAAGTAAAATGAAGCTATCCCGATTTAGAGAAACGATCGGGATACGTCATTTTTTACCAAACGATTATATGAATATGAAAACAAATGACACCAAAGCAAGAAAGATAACGAAACTAGTCGGTTTTATCCTTTCTGCCATCATAGCGGAATCAGCTTCCGGTTATCTATATACAAGAGGCATATCACCTGTATGGACCGCCGTAGCCATCGTATGTTTCCCCGGTTTCTTCAGGTTTATATATAAAATCGCAAGCATACTGATAGCCGGACTGATTCTCTTTGCGATTATCAGTTTGTTGGTGTTTTAACAATAATATGGTTGTTGAAGATATTAAAACTTACCATTCTTCAGTATCCCTATTTCTGTTAAGATATCTCTTTTTAATTTGCTTAATGGACGATTAAGATTCTTTGAGGCTTCTAATTCTGCGCCAAATAGCATACGGTAAACATCAGCTTTTGATAATTTATAATGTTCTAAAAGTTCATGTAGTAAAGTCTTTAGATATGCATCCGAGTATTGATAGTTATACTGTAATATGTCTTTTACTTCTATATCTCCATGATAACGATAAACCTCTTTTAATTTGAATACATCCACCATATTTTCCTCTTTTTTGTTAGTCAGATTTTCTATTGAAACCTCATATTTCCCCATTGCAATAGGCATATAACTAAACTTAAATTTAGGTTCATCTGGAGTTGAATCTAAATATGGATGAACATGTGTACTTAATTTGAATATTGTATTTCCTTTAAGAGAACTATTACAAATAGAACAGCAAGGAATCAAATTGTAGAGACTTAATGACATTAGTGGGTATAATTCTTTTGAGAACCAATGATCTAATTGTGGTCTTGCGATTCTAGACTCATCATTATTCCCATTATCTTTTGTTATTGTTATTGTATATTGTCTGTTGCAATATGTACAGGTATTATGTCCTTGCTCAAATGTAATACGATATGTTCTTGATTTCTTTTGTGCTAATTGTCCTTCATAATCAAAAGCATCTCGAATTGTAATCAATGTTTTATGATACTTCCTAATTAGTAGTTTTTCGTAGTTACTTCTATTGTCGCATTTCTTTCCTTTTGATTCTAAGTAGTCGTTAAATTCACTTTCATCATAACCTGGAATTATTTCACGCATTAGTTTACCGTTTAATATATAAAGTTTTTGGGGCTTTTCAAAAAGTAAACGCTTAACAATAGATAAATCATCTCCACCTGTAGGCAGTGTGGGGATTAACACTTTAGAAATCCGTTTATCAAGACTTGCTTTAATTCGAGAAACTAAACTTGTACACATTTTTTTCTCGTACCAATTTATCAAATCTTTGGAAGGTGAGGTTAATTTCCACATAACTAATTATCGTTTTCAAGTTCTGCTAATTTTTTCTTTAATTCAGCTATTTCCTGTTCTTTACTATTCGATGGATATAATTTGTGATATTCCCTAAGTAAGACATTCCTTATAATAGGCTCATCAATAAGCATAATTATATTATGTAATTCTAAATCATTATCTGCGATATTCGCATTCCTATTATTTTGCATTGATTTAATGATTTGCCTAATAACCCAAGATGCGTAATCCCCTATTGAACCATTCTTTAAGAAGAAACTATTTTTAAGCATCTCATGGATATTTGCACCAAATGTACTTAAAGATATTTTCTCTTTATCTCTTATGTCTTTCTTTAAAGCGAGAATATTCCGTGCTGGTATATCTGATAAAACAAACGGTGAATGTGTAACAAAACAAATATTCAAGCTCTTAATGTTTGGTATGTCAATTTGTTTTATTCCATCAAACAATCTTCTCAGATAAGTTCGCTGCAGTTCCGGATGAAAATACAATTCAATCTCCTCCAATATGATATTAAGATGCTCATAAACGACTCTTTGTCCGTTTGTATCAAACCAAACAGAATTTATATTTGACAAATGATATAATAGAGAACTAATAGAATATACCTGCTGTCGCTCTCCAGAACTAAGTGTTTCAAAATGGACATCATCTCCCGTTTCATTATTCTTCAAACAGATGCTTACATCAAATATCGGTGGCGGTACTAAATCATCTATGGAATTAATGAATGATGATTTTTGAGCAAAAACATCGGCTGTTTTTGTGGGGATATTTGAAATATGTATAAATGAATTCTCGTTTATAACATTATCATATATTCCATATACTATATATCCAAGAATCTGGCGAATCTTTTTGGTTATATGTGATTTATCCAAATATAGCCTTTTTATAAGATCCTTTAATATATCATGATTAATCTTGAATGATATACCATGATGGTCTCTGTAAAATTTATTATATTGACGGTAAGTTTTGGATATTTTTAGAGTTTTACAAACTAGATACCCAATGGCTTCGTCATAAAATTTCCTATTACGATATTGCAACAAATCAATAGAAATGCAATCGCTCCAGTATTTTATAATAGATTCTCTAAAATCATCATACCCCTTTTGTTGTAATCTCAAAAAACCAATATTTTGTTTCAAATACTTTATATCATATTTTTTATGTTTCAAGTTAAGTTTGAATCCAGTAATATTAAGATGTCCATTGATAGTTCTAAATTCTGAGTTTGGAGCAATTATAAGAGATAATAATCTTTCTCTTGCTAACAGATTTTCGGTATTTATATCAATGTTACCTTCATTTCTAAATGGTGCGAGAACGATAGGAGTCTGATATCCATCGTTTTTATGGAATATTCCATTCAACCAATTCTTTTGTTCTATTGTATATCTCTTTTTCTTGCTTTTGCGTATAAGTTCTTCATACCTATCACTATTACACTCATTTGCAAAGTCATTGGTATTATATGCATATGAGCTAAAATTCGAGACATATGTATAGAAGAAATTTTTATACAGTTCTGCTATATTGTCTTGAGATTGCCTATTTCTAATTCTAGGACGATATGCTTCAATAGGATACAATTCATTTTCTTCAGAAGAATTAGCAGATAATTCATTGTTGAATATGTCCTCAGTATTATATGGCATATATACTATAATAGGACGATCCACCATTTTCGCTTTTTTAGAATAACTAGATAATGCAACATTCCTATTTTCAATTTTGAGTTTGTAAGGTGTTGAGTCAATCATATAATACAATTCACCTCTAATGCCATCAATAAAATGAAGGTGTTGTGCACCTGGGTTTATTTCATATTCACCTATTGTAGCAGCTGCAAAATTATTTATCAGTCTGATATAAAATTCAATAACAGAGCTTTTACCTGCTCCGTTCTCTCCAACAATAGCTGTCACGCTGATATTTGGATTTGATTTATTGCCTACAAAATAATCATTATATAGCCTATCTTCGTGTAAACGTATTTCTTCTATATGAATACACCCATTTTCTTGTATTTCAAATCCATTAAGAAAGTAATAAAACTTTCCTACTTGCAGTTTCCTCTTTCCTACGCTGTCGGTAGATAGAACTCTTATGGCAATTGGTGTCAACATGTTGTATTTATTATTTTATTAAACATCATTATGCAAATTTACAACTTTACATTTACATATTGAAAAATATAAGCTCTGAAAACAACATAAAAAATCCCTATACATACAAACCGTTGGCGATCCGATGAACTACAGGGCAAAATTGGCAAATGCTTCTTTTCGGACGGCAAGGTCATGCCACTGGTTTCGGAAAAAATCATCCTCACTGCGTTGCGGTATTTTCCCCGAAAACCTTGCCTTACCGGAAGCATTGGCCGTAAAGCCCTCGTAGTTCAACGGACTTCGCCAAAGTCCGAGTATTAACCATAAAAAAGAAAATGATATGAATCAGACGATTTCAGCCAGACGACATCAGATGCCGGCACATATCCCATCGGCATACAGAAAAATGACAAAGGTCATGATACCGGAAACAAAACAGACCAGAAAAGACACACGAGAACCGGTACACATATCCGAACTCATCAATCCCATTCTGAGTATATGCAATCATCCCGACCGCAACAGACTGCTTGCGGAATATCTGAACAAATGAACATAAGTAATATCAATCATCATCAACAAAATCATAAAGCCATGTTTTTCACATCAATCTCACAAATCATGACAGAGAGCATAGATCTGACTCTCGTCATCCGCAAAACAAACGGACAACTGACGGTATCCGCACTGCCCAAAGCCAACGGGCTGAAAGATGAGGCACAGAACCACATCATTCCACTGACATTATCCGGTTCTCCGGAAGAGATGGACGCAGGATTCCTCCACGCCATAGCACAACCGTTACGTAAAGCCACAGGACTAATATCCAATATGATGGAATTCGAGATGCAGGCTGACAAGGCAGCAGCTAACAGCAAGTCCGCAAAAGAAGCCAAATCAAAGGAGACAAAGGAAGAGAAAGAGAAAAGGGAGAAATACGAGAAGCACATGAAGAAAGCCGAGGAACTGGCAAAAGCGCAAAACCACAAGGACGCCATCGCCTCACTTCAGCAGGCACGCATGTTCGCTACCGCCGACAAGCATAGCACGATAGACGCAAAGATTGAGGAACAGAAAAAGGCGATGAACAAAGGCAGTCTGTTTGATATGGTGGACGACACTCCGGAACCTCAACAGCAACCGATACGCCAGATGCCATCACAAACACCGCAGACCATGATGCAGCAGAGAACAGTCAGACAAGCACAACCCCAATATGGAGGTCAGGCTCAATATGCAGTACCGCAACAAGGCGGATATCCTCAACAAAACACGGCACGTCAACAAAGCAGCTATCCGCAGAACGGAATCCCGATGTTCCCCGTTCAAGAACAGCCTTATATGGCTGAAGATACCGGACCGGCGTACATCAACGACGATATACCTTCATACCGTCCTGAAGACTATGATGAATATCCAGACTTCCCGCAACACATGTTAGAATCAAATTATCCACAAACATACGCAAGCACATTATAAGAATATGGCACTCACAGTAAACGACATGAAAAGATCATTCACCTTCAAGAAAGGTTCTGAAATGATCGCGCTGGCTGACCCGAATCCTTCAGACACGCCTGAAAACGTGATGAGTTACTACTCCAACATCTATCCTGAGCTCACCACAGCGACGGTACATGGTCCTACCATCATGGAAGACAAAGCCGTCTATGAGTTCAAGACGACAATAGGAACAAAAGGATAAGGAAATGAATACGGACAACAAGAACGACAAGCCATGCAGACAATTGGAAGAACAAAGGTCAGAACTTCTGGCGAGAATGATAATCTCAGCCACCAGACGGGAAATACGCTACGGGACGGCAAGAGAGAAGAGGGTTACGGCGCCAAGCGGTGCCGTAATTCTTTTCTGAGAACGCCGATCATGCCGATAGCTCCAACGAGCGTCACAAGAGAAGACCGTCACGGGAACAGGTGCAACCTCATCACGCAGGAGAACTACATATACCTGCGTGACTCCTATTTCCGCTATGCCGAACTGATGGATATCGTGGCGGAACATACGCCGGGCAGAAGCATAGGCGAAAGCATAAGCAACCTTTATGACGAGATGAACTCTCTCATCAGCGGCGACGGCACGTTCCTCAACTTTGAAGAAAATGACGGACGGCTGTACTTCAACCTGTGGCGCACACATATGTGGGGAGATTTCACGCTGTATTATTTCCCTGTAAAGTTCATAGAGAAACTCAATCCTAAACTCAGACGCATCGCCGTAACATTCATGCACGACCTGATGAAAGGCAACGGATTCACGACGATAAACGACGAGGATGACACGGATTATATCATCGAGTGGATCTCGGAAGGATACCATGATGACGACGAAGACCTCAAGACGAGGAAGAAACTGCTCGATTCATATAAAAACGGCAGAGCGTACAACCTTCTTGAAAGAGTATGGCGGAAGTCATACTACAAGAACCTGCCGAAAGCCATCGAGAGATACGTATGCCTTAACGACTTCGAGCAGGGACTCGTAAACCTGATGAAGGACGGTCTGGAATTCCTGAATCCGCAAAAGCCGATAACGCTCTATTCATACGACCCGTTCTTCGACGACGAACCCGAATATCTGCCCATAGAACTCGGGCAACAGATAAGGGTCATTTACGATTGCGAAGACCTCCTCACCGAGCATCTCATAGATTTCTTCAATTCCAACCGTCAGGAGACATACGAGATAATACCGGTATCAACATTTGAAGTCACGCCAGATATCGATGACATATTCAGGATGGAAGACACATATCCCGAACGCTTCTTCAGATGGGCTGACAGATTCATTCACTATACACGATGACAGATATGGAAACCAACAGACTTACACGACAGATAAACACGATAATGCACGCACGTGCGGCATTGATAGCGTATTCAACGGATTACGGCGAGAATTATTTCCTTGAACTCAGAAGAATCAACGAGGAAGGTGAAATGGGCGAAGGCCGTCCCGTAACGACGGATTTCATAAACGAGCTTATAAGAGGATATTCCGAAAGGCACAACGGCACTCCTCACGGAAGAATACCGCCTAACCTTTTATGGAGCGACACCCGAAAAGGCAGCGAGAAATATGTCTGGTACAACCCGCCACGGAAACGCATGATGTTCTTCAAGGAATCCCTGAACATGGAGGATGCGGAATATAACATGCCCGGTATCATATATGAGATAAAGGAAGAACGCATGAACATATACGCGTACATCGACATGGAGCCGACACCGGAAACGGAACTCTATGCAGCGCCGTTCTTCAACGTATCGGGTGCTAGCGTATGTCTCGGCAACGCAAAGCTCGTAAAGCCCACAGAACCCACATACGGGAAACTCATGGAATATTGGGAGAAGAAATTCTGGCTTACGGAGTTCTCTCATCTCGGCAGCATGGGAAATCCGACAAAAAGCAACCTCGTGCTGGTGACAAAAGCGGCGAAAGACGCCCCTTTTAACACCGAGGAATTGAAACCATTACAAAATCTAAAACTTAAAGATATACTGCGATGAAAAGAGTACATTATACGGACGGCTACCTGCTCGATCCGCAACATCCCGTAACGGTAAACCTGATTGGAGGAGGAGGAACAGGCTCACAGGTACTGACAAGTCTGGCACGCCTTGACGTCACACTCAGAGGTCTGGGACATCCAGGTCTGTTCGTGACACTTTATGACCCCGACATTGTCACCGAATCCAATATAGGGAGACAGCTTTTCGGATATTCCGATTTAGGGCTGAACAAGGCGAACTGCCTTATAACCAGAATTAACAACTTCTTCGGCAACGACTGGAAAGCCATCCCCAACACTTATCCTTCAGACATGAAGACCATAAAAAAAGATGACATCGCCAATATCACCATCACATGTACCGACAACATCAAGTCGCGTACAGACTTGTGGAAAATACTCAAGTCAGTACCAATAAGTGATTACAGGTGTCATAACACGCCTTTGTACTGGCTTGATTTCGGCAACGCACAGACTTCGGGGCAAGCGGTTCTCGGAACTGTGCCGGAGAAGATAAGTCAGCCCGCATCACGATTATACAAGACAGTGCCTTCGCTGAAAGTCATCACCAAACTGGTAAGATTCTCAAAGGTCAGCGATGAGGATTCAGGCCCGAGTTGCTCACTTGCCGAGGCGTTGGACAAGCAGGATCTGTTCATCAACTCCACATTGGCACAACTCGGATGCAACATCCTTTGGAAAATGTTCCGACACGGAATGATTGAGCACCACGGACTATATCTCAACCTGAACACGATGAAAGTCAATCCTATAATGGTATAAGAGTAGCTCAACATCATAAACAAAACTATTCGATTCCTTATCGGCAACTCATTTAATTTTACACTTATCGACAAGGAATCGAGTTCCTACTTTAATCCAATGGCAGTGCTTTATTTGGAAATATCAACAATATAACTTATAATAGTTTATTTATACATCAGTACCTTTGTCATTTTCTTTTGTAATAGTATCTTGATTGCTATTAATTTCACCACTGACCTCTGCTGTTTTCTTGACAGGTATTGGAGTATTGCATTCATTTGGAGTTTTCATTTGTAGTGAATCGTATGTATGAGGACTTTTCTTTTTTGCATGATTCAGCGTATCATAAGTATTGCTTTTCTTATTGTTATGAATGTTATAATCTACTGAGTCTAGAGAAATGGAATGTTCGTTATTCTTATTACCTAACATCATTTCTATAGGTTCGTTTGTATTATCAAGAGATGTATGAGGTACAAATGATATTGTCATAATTAAAGCTATTAAAATGCAGATAATATAAGTGTAGCAGTTGGAAATTTTCTTCATTACTTGTTCTTCAGACATTAACCATCCGCGTGTTGCAATTAGTGCTGCAATTATTGCATAACTACAATTATTAAATGTTTCGATTATCTTGTTTTGAACAGTACCAAACAACACATCGCCAACTAATATAAGACCACATAAAACACCTAAATATGCTAAATATAGCATTACATTGTACCATCTCTTCAATGCATTAGGGACATCGATTGAGATTTTAAAATCGATAGACAATTTTTCCCCTTTAGGTGTAAGTACCAATGATGTTATTTCGTCATCATTGCTAGGGGATGACTCGTATTGCCCATATGTGGCATTGTTACTTACGGACAAAACAAAATTTGCAGGAGATTTGAAATATACCCATGCGTTGGCGTTCCCAGATATGGTACTATAGTTATAGTTTATCTCTTTTTCTTGTAATGGCGACCACCATCTTTTTCTACATTGTGATACTTTATTCCTTATTGAATCAAAAAATGTAATGCTAAGAAGCAGACTTTGTTGTCCTTTGTATTCTTTATTATTAAACTCAATGAAACATGGCTTTCCGTCAGATGCTTCATATAAACGCATGGCAGCATCTTGGGAAGATAAGTGAAGAATTGCAGCAAAACCATCCAACTCGGCACCTATTTTTTCTTTCAATAACGACACGACCTTATCTCTAGAAGCAATAGACACCCTTTTGTCCTCAAGGAATATTTTCAACCAACTCAAACGCTCTCTCGTATTGAACAAAAAATGAAAACCTTGTGGCAAATTACCTACGCCTTCAATTGTATATTCATGATTCATAGATACGCGACTCGGTGTTTCAAATACAACAAGTCTCTTTTCTCGTTTAATATTTTTCTGTAAATCAGAGAAATTTTCAGCGTAAAACTTAGTGGTTTCTGTTAGTAGAGAATATATATTAGGGAAACGGTCGCTATTTTCTGAAAGAATGGCAACTATTTCAGCATCATTACATGAAGAAATATCGCGTTTCCTAGCATCATTAAATTCTGAAAAATTTCCTGTTTCAATCATATGTTAGTAAGTTTAAGTGGACAAACCGTGCTACATCTTGTACAATTGTTGCTGTCGGTAAAACAGCTATACTCTTTCATGCGATTATTGGTTATAATGGTGTCATAATGATTAGCTTCATTTATATTACGAGATAAATCTGCTATATGTGCCGCTACTTTTGCCGCTCTAATTGCTTCAATTGTGGCATCTTGTGTAATTGCAGATTCAGAGTGCTCATATCGTGTTACACAATTAATGATATGTGCACATCCTATATAGGCGGCAAAAGATGCTCCAATTGCATTGGCAATATGATCTGCATTGATTGCGGTATCAGTAGGCAAAGGGCCTAAAGGCATTATAGGAGCATTAAATTTACTTAATAATTTCGAATGATCTGATATTTTATCCAAAGTTATGTGACCAATATTCTCCACCATAACTTTAACACCTTTACTTTGTAATAATTTACAAATATCAAGTTGTCGCAATGTTTCCTTTATATGTATTGAATCACACGCGTCCAAAATTGTACCAGGACGAAAGGTTGTGCCAAGACTAATAACCACGTCATGTTTCAAGGCGATATCCGCAATCTCATCTATGTGCTCCCTAAAAATATTCTGTGTTCGATTATTTATTCTACTATCGTGTAAAACCATTCCACCCCCACGGCTAGTAACGGGTATTTTGCGTATTTGGCGAGCTTTATAGAATAGATCAAGATCTGCTGTAAAGTGTATAGTTATAAAAGAGACACCATCACTACAAAGCTGGAAAAAGGCATTTCGAATCTCATCCCACTGATATCCTCGTGATTTTGTAAATCTACGATAAGAGAGTACAACCCCAAAAGGTATTCCAAGCTTATTCTTGATATAATTATAGAGAGGTTTTTCCAATTCTATCAGGCTTAAATCCATCATCATATCTGGCAATTCATTACATGATTGAATGAATTCAAGCTTTGAAATCTCAGATTCGATATCTTCTATTTTGTTACAACCTATATTGCAATTAATTCTAATTGGAGAATTACCACCAATAGTCAGTCCATCCTTAAATGTTATCATACTTATGTCTCTTGGTTTACATATGGAAATTCATCTATAATCAACAGCTTTTTCAAACACTCCTTCAAACAGAGTCATTTCTCGTTTGGTAATGCCCAATCTGTTTGCTAATGCACGCCAATCTTTAACTGCGGCAACAACTTTGTCGATAATTTCTTTTGCGATTGTATGAGTAAGCATATATTCATCACATGAGTCCAAAAGAATTGAGAGATCTGACTTATTGGTATTACTATTGATCAGCAGACTCTGGTGGTCATTCAGAGTCGGGTTCATATCGTATGCAGGAGATAGAACCCACCCCTTCGCTGTGAGCAAGAATCCGTGATTACGGAAATGGTCATCGCTATTGCCAACACATATATTGAAAGCAACCCTACGGAACAGCTCGCGCAAGTTTGCATCAACATCAGTACAGCCACTCAAAATAAAATCAACAATGTCAACATATCCGTGTCCTGTTGTGGCATTATCGCCATCATTCAGTCCCAGCAGTGTCATTGCCGATGCAAAATGAATTCTTTCACCCGCATCAGTTCTGTCAAAGCGACGAGAAAGCAGCGTATGATGTTTGTCATTTGTTGCAATCACCTTAGTTTCAGCAGAGTTGATGCCTGCATTTTTGGCTAACAGATGACAGAAATGTTCCCACAATCCCACATCATAATCATCTTTTAACAACGGGAACTTGGCAACACATATACTGCGATCGGTATCTACAACATTTGCTTTGGGACGAGCACCGCCAAGCGAAGAACCCGGTTGCACAAGTTGTGCTATCCATCGTTTTTCTGGAAGTTCATTAACATCCTCACTTTTCTCAATCTCCTTGCTCGCCGCAATTAGTTCGCGCAAGTCGGTCAATGGCGGAATACGCAACGAATTATCAGCGTTTATAAACTCACCATCAGGCGTCTCCTTAAAACGGAATCCGCCCATACGGGAAAAGTCGTCTATACCCGTCAAAAAATCAAACGACGAAAGGCGACGTATCGGTCGATTTTCATCTTGTGCCAATATCTGCTCACGACGCAATAACAAGGTGCGTCCCCATCTATCGGGAAGAGCATCGGCAAAGCAACCGAAAATATCCTTATTCGGCTGTGTGTATTGTATTCCAGGATAGTTATTGATATCTTCACTAAGGTTTATAGCGTTGTACTTTTTCATCCAACTATCAGTAAACCTAAAACTATAGCTGTCCGAACCACGAAGCGATTCGTAGCCTAATTCTCCAACAAGTTCAATATCCTTGAGCCAATCAAAATCGGCATACACATACAATTTCTTCATAATCCGCTACTCCTTTTTAGATGCCCTTTCACGCTGTGGCAAATTCATATCCTGCAATGCTCTGCCAAGTTCGTCATCCTTTGCTAAAGAGAGAATATCGTCATCCAGCTGCAGAGCATACAACACACGCAAATAGATACCAATAGCCACTGTGGGCGCACCTTTTTCTATTCGTGACACAGTGAGAGAAGAGCAAGTAGCACGCTCTGCCACCTGTGCGACACTCAAGTTACGACGCAATCGGGCAAGCTTTATCTGCTCACCAACAATTTGCATTTTTTGCTCCAACTTTCGGGGCAACTTAGTTCCCATTGTACTCTTTGCCATAACAATAACATATCATATAATATGCAAAGATAATACTTTTTCTTTATTTTATGATATATTGAATAAAAAAAACACTAATCTTTAAGACAACATTTTTTATTTTATTACAATATCCCCATCATTCTTATCGTTATATAAAAAAACAACACTTGCAAAGGACGCAATGAAAATAGAACGAAAGCTTGCTATAGGCTATACCGTCATTGTCGCCCTGATAACGGGTATCGTATATACATACCTTCACGAATGGCGGCAGATGAACAGGTTGGAGAATGAGATAAAACAGATTCACGAACTCAGAAGAAACATACGCGACGCATACGTGCATATGCTGGATCTCACCATGTTCGGCGAGACCATACTTGAATGGGACGATGAAGATCCAGCCGTATATCGGGCAAAACGCTTGAAACTTGACAGCATATTATGCGGATTCAAAGAATATTATTCCGGTGAAAGGATTGACAGCCTGAGAAATCTGATGGCTGAAAAAGAAGACCTTCTTTTCAATATCTCAGAACTCTTCGAACGACAGATGGAACTCAATGAAGAACTCGCCGAACGTGTCCCCGCAATCGCATACGAAAGTGCAAAGGAATCCAAGAAAAAGAAGAAAAAAGGATTCCTGGAAATCTTCAGGAAAAAGGAGGACAAAACCCAATCCGTCACATCGGCACAACTCCATTCCCTCAACCGCGATGTCATAAAGAAACAGACGGAACATCTCGGACGACTTTCAGCTACAGCGGACAATCTCGCATACCGTAACCTGAATATAAACATGCAGCTTAAAGGTCTCATCGAAGCGATGGACAAACGCATCACAACCGACCTGAGCGAACGTGAGCAACAAATCACAAAGACACGTGAAGAATCGAAAATATACATCGCCAGCATTACATTATTTCTGCTCATGATGCTCATTGCATCATACTTTGTCATCATGCGTGACTACGCAAGCAAAGAACGTATACGCCGCAAACTGGAAGAAAGCAACCGTAAGAATGCGGAACTGCTTGAAATGCGTAACAAGATCATCCTGACCATCTCCCATGACATACGCGGACCCCTTAACGGAATATACGGCAGCGCGGAACTGGCGATGGAGACACGCGACAAGAAGAAACGTAATCACAAACTTAAGAACATCACCACTTACTGCAAGCATATACTCCAGCTTGTAAACAACCTGCTTGACGTCTATAGGCTTAACGAAGCGAAAGAGACAGCCCGCAGAATACCTTTCCGTATATCCGACATGCTTAGCCGTACCGCTGACGGCATCATACAGCAGACCGATGCCAAAGGTCTGTTCTTCGAACATGAGTTCAAAGACACCGATGTCGTTGTAAAAGGAGACCCTGACAGGATAGAGCAGATAATCGGCAATCTGCTGTCGAATGCCATAAAGTTTACCTCTGCGGGATATGTCAGACTCAAGGCAAGCTATACGGACGGTAAACTCATCATAGAAGTAAGCGACACTGGCATAGGCATGTCTGAAGAACTGCTGCGACGTATATATCTGCCTTTTGAACGTGCTACTGATGACTGCAACACTGAAGGTTTCGGTCTTGGTCTGACAATCACAAAAGGACTTGTGAACCTGCTTGACGGCTCTATAAACGTAAAGAGCGAGCCGGGAAGCGGCACCACGTTTACCGTCATGTTGCCGTTGCCGATAACCAACGATAACATTGATGAAGAAGATGTGGTATTTGACGACTCCATGCATTTTCCACAGAATGTAATCGCCATTGACGACGACTCTTTCCAGCTTGAGGTCATCAAGGATATGCTGGAACGTAACAGAGTCTCATGCACAATCTGCACAAAAGTCGAGAAGCTGACAGAAGAATTGCGCAAAAGGAACTATGACCTGCTGCTCACAGACATCCAGATGCCTGACGCCAACGGGTTTGAGCTGTTGAAACTGCTTCGCAGGTCACGTATTGGCAACTCAAGAGACATACCCGTCGTGGCTATGACGGCACGAAGCGACAGCGAAAGGAACACATTGCTTGAGGCAGGTTTTGACGGATGCATATTCAAGCCATTCTCCATGAATGAACTGCTCAAATACATAGCGACTGTCATCAAAAGACGTAAACTTGAACATAAGACGGACTTCTCCAAAATACTTGCGGATGTGACAGACAGGAGACACATCCTTGAATCCATGATCAGAACCTGCGAAAAGGATATGGCGGAACTGAGAAACGCCATGATGTCAAACGACATCGAATCAATGAGATGTACCGCACATCGCATGTTCCCAATGTGGGAGATGCTCTCAATGGAAAGCGTCCTGTCAGAATACCGCAATATATTGAATCCGGGTTCTGACATCAGGACAATAACGACCAACACAAACCTCATCATAGACCATATAGAACGTCTTATGGATGATGCCGAAAATGAAATAAACAGAATAGCAGATGAAGAAAAGGATACTGATAGTAGAGGATAACGTGACCCTGTCGCAGATTCAGCGGCAATGGCTATGCCGTGAAGGTTATGACGTTGTCACTGCAATAGACGAAACAATCGCCCGCAAGCTATTAAACAAAGAAAAATTCGACCTCATATTCTCTGACGTACGTCTGCCCAAAGGTGACGGCATATCACTGCTCGGATGGCTGAACAGGGAAAGACTTGACATACCGTTTGTGATAATGACGGAATACGCTTCGGTAACTGACGCTGTCAAGGCTATCAAGATGGGCGCGAAGGATTATCTTGCCAAGCCAGTATATCACGAACAGGTGGTTGAAATGACAAAGGAACTTCTGAAGCCCATATCGACAATACGCAGGAATGAGAAGGAACTGTTCAAACGCGTCAGTCCCAAAGCGAAGGAAGCGGAATATTTTGCAGAGCTTGTCGCTCCATCAGACATATCCGTTCTTATACTCGGAGCAAACGGCACGGGTAAGGAATCCATAGCACGAAGCATACATTTCCACAGCGCACGTAAGGACATGCCGTTTGTCGCCGTGAATTGCGGCGCAATACCACGAGAACTCATATCTTCTATGTTCTTCGGTCATGTCAAAGGAGCTTTTACAGGAGCTGAAAGCGACAGAACCGGTTACTTCGATGCCGCCAACGGCGGAACACTATTCCTTGACGAGATCGGCACGTTGCCTTTTGACATGCAATCGTCTCTGCTACGTGTATTGCAGGAAAGAACTTTCATACCGATAGGTTCGAACACTGAACGCAATGTGAATGTCCGCATTGTGGCGGCCACCAACGAAGATATGGATAAAGCCATCAGTGACGGGCATTTCCGTGAAGACCTGTATCATCGGTTGGGAGAATTCGAGATTCTCCAGCCATCACTGCGTGATTGTCCAGAAGACATTCTGCCGCTCGCGGAGTTCTTCCGTAAAAGGTTTTCCGAGGAGCTGCATAAGGAGACAGCCGGTTTCACATCAGAAGCAGAACGGTTACTTCTTTCACACTTATGGCCGGGAAACATCAGGGAGTTACAGAACAAGATAAGACGTGCGGTATTGATGACAAAGGATAAACTTATCGACCACACAGCATTGAACATCAAAGCCTCACCGCCAATACAAACTAACACAACAGAAATCTTCCCGTTGCAGCCGTTAAGAGACGAGGAAAACGAAAAGCAGAATATCATCAGAGCGTTGCATTCCTGTGGCGGGAACAAATCAAAGACAGCCATAATACTAAATATAAATCCTTCCACATTGTATAGGAAAATTATAAAGTATGGAATTAAATAATGATTTAGCATTATGACATTAACAAAAAATATATCTTTGCCGTATAAAATAAAGATTACGTAAAATTAAACGTTAATATATAACAACATAATATAGGGACAAGACATCATATTGTATTACATATACTGATCAAGACATACTAATACATACAATTTTGCTCATATAATTTCAAACAAACTTTAGTAGTAATTTTAATTTATTCCTAATATATGAAATCATTAAAATCATACATCAAAGAACAAAATAAATTATATACAAACACCATTATGCCTTTAAAGGACATCTATTTTGATGCAATATATTTTGACTTTTTAGAATCTGATCGAACCCCAATATTGGAAGCCTTATTTCAAAAAATTCCAGGTGTAAAAAAATACGGATATAGAATAGACATCCCTTTCGGAGAGCAACGTCCAGGCAATCAAAAACACATGCATATTTATGTAAAAAACAATCAAATTTTTGCGATCAATGCTGATGGTTCTGCACATGATGGATATCACAATGTAAAAATTCCTGATGAAATAGTTCCCTTTATTAAAAGCAAAGGCATAGTCGTTCCACCAAACAACATCATTGAATGTTTTTCTGTTAAATAAGAACAAAATTTACTATGTGAATCTAATTCTAATTGTATGGATGTATTTAATAAAATTGCTATTGTCATTACAAATGAATCCATCAACTCTACCGACATTATCTGTAACTCTAAAATAAAAGATAATTTTAACAACATAAATTTACTAATGATAATAGAAAAAACATATTTAAAAAATATTCTTGTTGACATTAATAAAGATTTCAATAAATTAGGTCACAAACTAAAAACAATTGAAATAATGAATGACAGATGCTTTTCTGAAAAACGACTAAATTTATATATAGTATGGTCTTAAATATCCGATATAATCCATTTTATGTGTCATATTATTTCTTACTTATAAAACTCATTAATTTGTCATTATCTGTAATTTATCTCTAATAAAAAACTATTCCATAGATAATTACCATTCATTGTAAATTATAATATTTTCCAACTTTTCTTGCAGTTTGCAATAGCAGTTTGCGAAAAGTCTTGCATTTTGCAATAGTCCTCAAACATCACAACATTCCTTCTAAAATTTTTATTTCACTGATATACAAGATAGTATCCATGTTCTATCATGTCTTTTCATGTCATTGGCACACACTATGACATTCATGACGGTATAACCTGTTGCGCAACAAAATGTGATAAACCAATTATTAACACATAATACAGATTATACCATGATACAGATAAATATTGAAACAGCCCATAAAATGTTCAACCAAATGATGGAACGTTTCGACAGAATTGAGAAAATGATTGAGCGAATGAACAAGATGAAGGAGTGTCTTGACGGTGATACTCTTTTGGACAACTACGACCTGTGCAAACTGTTAGGTGTCACATACCGCACTTTGGCACGCTATCGTCAGAAAAAACTTGTACGTTACTATATGATTGACGGACGCACATATTACAAAGCTTCCGAAATCAAGGAGTTCTTCGAACAGAAAGGTTTGCCACTTCCTGCAAGCATGAGAAACAATCCTAAATGCTAACCACACAACTACTATGTAATATGGAAATTGTATGTATAGAAAAGAAAGCTTTTGATGAGATATGCAGTCATTTAAGCGAGTTTGAAGATAGATTAAACAGATTATGCAACTTAAGCCAAGATTTTGCCTTAAAGAACTGGATGGATAACCAGGATGTTTGCAAGATACTACGCATCTCAAAACGCACATTACAAGTATATCGTGAGAAAGGATTGATACCATTCGCACGTATCAAGCACAAAATTTTCTACAAACCAGACGATATCCAGAGATTCATTGAAAGCAACTATCACCCAATCAAAAACAAACGACAATGAGCCACTTTTTCAAAGACAAGACGGATACACAGATTACAGAAATATTAAAGCAATTGAAACGCATAAACGAACTGCTACGTAAGACTAGTAGAATGATACAGCCTACCTTAAACAACGAAAGGTTTCTTACTGATGAAGAATTATCAAAGATTCTGCGAGTCAGCAGACGCACATTACAGGAGTATCGTTCCGCAGGTATAATCCCCTACTACCTTGTACAAGGTAAAGCATTGTACAAGGAATCCGAAATAGAAAAGATACTCAACGATTCACACAAACGTTGCGTAGAAGAGCAGCGTTGGGTATGATCTACAAACAACAGCAATAATCCATATGGGTCGTTGCTGTTGTTTTTTTCACAGATTTCTTCGTTTCCATTTTCTACATCGACTTAACTCCACACCTTCGTATAAAAGCTCTACTTTCTTGTCTGCAGTAACCTCTCTCAATCGCTTCATATCCTCATCGACTTTTTTGTCTGTAACATGAGCATATATCTGCGTTGTAGTAATCGAAGTATGTCCCATCATTTTGCTCACTGTTTCAATTGGAACACCTAACGAGAGAGTCATATGAGTTCCAAAATTATGACGAGCCTTATGAAAAGTAAGATGGAAACCATACTCTTTACCTAATTCACTTGTAAGTTTGATCATATAGTCACGACAGTAAAGATTGAAAACCTTATCATCCTTTCTTTCATGCTTATACTTTTCAATAATACGCAAAGGCACATCCAACAATCGCACAGATGACAATGTATCAGTTTTCTTACGTCTTATGTGAATCCACCAACTTCCATCTTCTGATTGCTTTATGTCATTCACAGACAAACGTTTCAAATCAGCATATGCCAGTCCTGTAAAGGTGGAAAATATAAACCAATCACGTACACGTTGCAGATTAGGCTTATCAATCTGTATTGCCATCAACGTCTTAAGGTCTTCCAGTCTCAAATGCCTGCTCTTACGTTTAGGCAAGGACGGATGCAAACGACTATAAGGATCCCTACGCAATGTACCTTGACTGACAGCTCGCATAGTCATTTTTTTCAGTCGATAAAGATGATCATGCACAGTCTTTGGGGACAGACGGCAATCACTTTGCAGAAAAATCTCAAAGTCATCATAAAACACTTTGTCAAGACTTCGCAAAGTAACATCTTCAACACCACGTTTCTCACGAACAAATGTTTCAAGATAACCGTAAGAACGTTGATAGCATAAATAAGTTTCCTTTATACGATCTATACCTATCCGCTTTTTGAATTCTTCGTTATGTTCTCGGAAAAGGGCAAGTAGTGTCACCGTCTTTTGTCCGATACCTTTGACGGCAATCTTAACAAGTTCCGCCGTAACAAATCCAAAATTCTTCTTGATATTGTTGTAGTGTTCTGAAATCTCTTTAGTCAGTTCATTAATAGCTCTGTTTACAGTTATAGCATTCTCGCTACGTCCATCGGCACACCCCTTATCGGGATTCCAAATATCTGGATTTACAGACACTTTTGTGCCTATCTGTTCCCATTCTGCATCTATGCTAACCTTACACAATAGTTGACACATTCCGTCCTTTCTTACTTTTGTACGATTGATATAAAACAAAACCGCAAATGTACTGCGACGCTTTGCCTTGTTATTATCCAAATTCTTGTTTGTATTCATATATAGCTAATTTTATGATTATCAGATAATGATAGTAAAGCGTTCACTGATCTTACTATCGAGTTTTATTGTATCAGAACTTATTTTATCATCTGTGATTTTTGCATAAATCTGAGTTGTTTCTACACGTGTATGTCCCAACATCTTACTAACAGTCTCAAGGGGAACTCCATGTGAAAGCGTGATTTCTGTAGCATACGTATGTCGTGCCATGTGAAAAACCAACTTGCGATTTATACCACATATAGAAGCGATTGTCTTCAAGTACTTGTTTACATCAGAATTGCTATACATAGGTAACAATTTACCGTTAGGATCCACACCACAATACTTATTGAGTATTTGCAATGGGACATCAAGAAGCGGGACATCGTATTCTACTTTAGTCTTCTTACGTGATGTATGTATCCACAGAGTGCCATTTTCATCCTTCACCATGTTATTCCTAGTAAGCGTGCACATATCTCCATAAGAGATACCTGTATAGCATGAGAACAGAAACAGATCTCTTACAATGTATAGCCGTGCATTATTCAATGGTGTTGTCATCAATAGATTCAATTCTTGTTCCGTCAGGTATTTCAGTTCCCGTTTAGGACGTTCCGTCTCATACCCCCAGAATGGATTGAATGTCAGAATCCCATCAGCTATGGCTTCTTTAATTACAGTTTTCAAGCTTGTAGTAAGATTGACAATGGTACCGAGAGACAGATGGCAGTCGGTTCTCAAATGAATATCGTACTTCTCGACAAATGAACGATCCAATGCCGTAAAAGGAATATCAGTCAGTTTATATTTCTCATTCAAGAACTTTTCAATATGCTGATATGCGCACCTATATGACCATAGAGAACCTACAACACGATTTACACCAACATGCTTCTCAAAGTTCTTTATGAATGTACGAAAATAGCTCATCAATGTCTGTTGTCCAGATGCCATACCAAGAAGCAAACATCTGACATCATCAGCAGTTACACCTTCGCGTATTGAGGATAGGTCCTGATAAATATGAAGCGCATTGGCTCGTATCTCATCCAACTGACGATTGATTTCACGAGCAGCAACACTTTTTCCCGTAGCCCGTCCCAAATTCCACATTGCGTGCGGCACCGACATCTTTAAACTAAATGCGACCTCTGAATATCTTCCGACATTCAACCTTGCCATAACAGGGCAATTCCCTTTTGCATCCGCTTCGCTCTTTTTAAGGTAGAACGATACCTTTACATCTGACTGATTCATAGTAAATTCCTTTAATTGCAAAAATAAATTTCACAGAGTTAATGAAGGGCATGTAGAATATAGCAGTATAAAGAAACAAATACCTAACAAAGTATCACTTTCGGTTATTTTTCTTTCTGAAAGAGAAAATGATTACCTTTGTCAGTACAACAATAACCAGATCTGACATTTTCATAGTAGTTCAGGATATATGTAATAGATTAAGGATATTATTCCACCTATTTAACCTTCAAAAAAAGGCAACGGATAGGTAGCAATTCTATCTTCACAAACATCCATATATGGCTATTTTCACAGAAGTTAGGAATATGGATGTATGACACAAAACCGAACTCAATACCAGCGATTTAACATTATTTCCCTCCATTATGCCATTATTACGCTTTTTCTATGTATCTTTGACAGATTGAATACAACAGCAACCCTATCAAGTATGCAAAGGAAATAGTTGTGAATCGCTTTAAATTATGTATCTTTGACAGATTGAATACAACGCTTGATAGTGTTTCATAATTCAATAGTTGTTGTGAATCGCTTTAAATTATGTATCTTTGACAGATTGAATACAACATTATAATGAAGGTATAGCAAAATCTGGCAGTTGTGAATCGCTTTAAATTATGTATCTTTGACAGATTGAATACAACGGACTATGCTCACGAAGGTTAAATTGGTGGTTGTGAATCGCTTTAAATTATGTATCTTTGACAGATTGAATACAACTCAACCAATATGCAAAATGTTTATAGAGGGGTTGTGAATCGCTTTAAATTATGTATCTTTGACAGATTGAATACAACCTCATTAGTTGCATGCCACATTTCCCACTGGTTGTGAATCGCTTTAAATTATGTATCTTTGACAGATTGAATACAACACACAATGGAGTCGTGTAACTTTGAATACAGTTGTGAATCGCTTTAAATTATGTATCTTTGACAGATTGAATACAACTTCAGTGGAAACAGAGGTGTATCGACGTCTGGTTGTGAATCGCTTTAAATTATGTATCTTTGACAGATTGAATACAACTCAACCAATATACAAAATGTTTGTAAAGGGGTTGTGAATCGCTTTAAATTATGTATCTTTGACAGATTGAATACAACCCTAATGCTAGACGTTCGAGATAGCGTTGGTTGTGAATCGCTTTAAATTATGTATCTTTGACAGATTGAATACAACATCATTTGAAAAGAATTGATGATTTAGGCGGTTGTGAATCGCTTTAAATTATGTATCTTTGACAGATTGAATACAACTTTTTGCCTGATCAGTATTCATCAATTAGTTGTGAATCGCTTTAAATTATGTATCTTTGACAGATTGAATACAACAGATGCCAATGAAGGTAATGATGAAATCAAGTTGTGAATCGCTTTAAATTATGTATCTTTGACAGATTGAATACAACAAAAGATTCTCATCACGATAGTAGGTATCCGTTGTGAATCGCTTTAAATTATGTATCTTTGACAGATTGAATACAACGAATTTTTCTGGTTTATCAAACAGCGTATTGTTGTGAATCGCTTTAAATTATGTATCTTTGACAGATTGAATACAACGGCACTCGCACCATAGCAAAGAAACTGAAGTTGTGAATCGCTTTAAATTATGTATCTTTGACAGATTGAATACAACACCATAGAAGACTCTTCGAGAGTAGTCTTGTTGTGAATCGCTTTAAATTATGTATCTTTGACAGATTGAATACAACTATTAAAAAGGAGAACGCCGTCTCGTTTGGGTTGTGAATCGCTTTAAATTATGTATCTTTGACAGATTGAATACAACGTCAGACGTTTGGTTAAAATTTCAGTCCTGTTGTGAATCGCTTTAAATTATGTATCTTTGACAGTTTGAATACAACCCAAAAGCAGGATGGAAGATCTTGAGATGGGTTGTGAATCGCTTTAAATTATGTATCTTTGACAGATTGAATACAACAGTACGTCCCACGAATCCTACAAAGGATTAGTTGTGAATCGCTTTAAATTATGTATCTTTGACAGATTGAATACAACAATAGTGAAGTCTTGGTAAAACGTGGAGATGTTGTGAATCGCTTTAAATCATGTATCTTTGACAGATTGAATACAACTACAGTGAACGGCACTCCTTATCCTGATGTGTTGTGAATCGCTTTAAATTATGTATCTTTGACAGATTGAATACAACACAAAAGCGAAACGAAGAGATGACGGGAAGTTGTGAATCGCTTTAAATTTTGTATCTTTGACAGATTGAATACAACCAACCGTGAAGATGATCGTGTCGGCTGCGTGTTGTGAATCGCTTTAAATCATGTATCTTTGACAGATTGAATACAACTACTTCTTTTATCACTTGCTACTCCTACTAGTTGTGAATCGCTTTAAATCATGTATCTTTGACAGATTGAATACAACCACATTCCTGATATTCGTTGACCTTTTTTCGTTGTGAATCGCTTTAAATCATGTATCTTTGACAGATTGAATACAACATGGAAATAAAAGAAAGAAAATTCAAAATAGTTGTGAATCGCTTTAAATCATGTATCTTTGACAGATTGAATACAACTTGAGCAATTGAAGTAACATGAATGTATGTGTTGTGAATCGCTTTAAATCATGTATCTTTGACAGATTGAATACAACAGATATCGTTGAAGTGCATTTGCGTAGCGGTTGTGAATCGCTTTAAATCATGTATCTTTGACAGATTGAATACAACAGAATCAACGAAAATTTAACGACAAAAGAGTTGTGAATCGCTTTAAATCATGTATCTTTGACAGATTGAATACAACAAAGAAATAAATAACAATTTTATATGCACTGTTGTGAATCGCTTTAAATCATGTATCTTTGACAGATTGAATACAACTCATTATCATCTTTGAATTGTATTTCAATATATTACAACAAATTTCACAATAAAAATTTTGTATTCAATTCTAAAGTCCGAGCTCAAAAGGTTCGGACTTTTTTGGTTCTATTCAGTTCTTTTTTTTACCACTTAAATCTATCTTATAATTTATCTTCTTTTCTCTTTTTTGCCGCAAAAAGAGAAACAGAAAAGCTCGCCTTAACAATTAACAGTTTACAATGTACAATTAACAATGATTGTTGTCCGTTGTTCTGTATCAGCAACATCTTATAGCATCAAAACAACTCCAACTGTTGTCCTGGAGCGTTGACACTCTGCGGTTTTTTACCGTAAAATATCTCTATATTCCCGAATTGCTTGTCGGTGATGCAGAAAATCCCGACTTGTCCGTACTCTGGCAAAAACGATTTCACTCTTTTGATATGCACTTCGGCATTTTCCTGACTTGCGCAATGCCTTACATAAATCGAAAACTGAAACATCGTAAAACCATCTTTCAACAATCTCTTCCTGAACTCCGATGCCGCTTTCCTGTCTTTCTTCGTTTCTGTCGGCAAGTCAAATAATACTAAAACCCACATAATTCGATATTCACTAAAGCGTTCCATCTTACATCATCTTACCGGATACACAATCTTTCGTATCTCTCCACTATAACATTTGTATAACGAAGCTGTAGTCTGTGCCGCCGCAATCATCAAAGGACTTCTCTTTCCCGAAATCACGACATCCAAAACCGGTATCTGTAACAATTCCGCTTTCCATTCTTTTGTCAGACCTTCTTCAGGCAAACCTTTTTTCTTGATAAGATTGAAAACCATTTCATCAACGAAAGGACGATAAGGCTCCATGATGTCGTCCGCCAAACAATAGGCGTTATAACGATTATGATGATGAATGCCCAAAGTAGGGAGCATTCCGCTCGACACCAAGGCACGAGCCACCACAGCACGCAGAATAGCATAACCGTAGTTCAGCAGATTATTAGGCGGCACTCCTTCCCTATCGCGATTGAAATCCTCGATATATCCGAACAGTTTCTTCCAATAATAAGCCGCTGCTCTTCCTTCAAGATTCTCGCTATCGCCGCTTTTCACATCTTTAGCCCAAACATTCATGCAGGCAGTCTCAGCATCGGTACAATTCTCCAACACAGCTGCCTGATTACTGATTTTCGCCTGCACGGTCTGTTGCCAAAGCTGTTTCTTCAGAGGAAGCGACGCCTCTATCTGATGACGGAAACGCTCGCTCTGAGTCGTGTTTCCACAAAGCGGAAGCATCAATCCTACTGGCAGACTTTTGCTGTCGCAAGTTATGAGGGCGCAATTATTTTCGAGCAGCGCGTCCATCAAACCAGACGTTATCGTAATCTGCCGATTCTCAAGCACCACAACTCCTATATCTTCAACAGGAATTGTCGTTATAGACTCTGACACTGACTCTGACGCAGGCATTTTCACTACCAACTGCTCGTTTTTAAGAGAGAGATAAGCAGGATTGGTAAAACAAAGTGTACGTTTTATCATGGTTAAAAGGTTTTAATATTCTCCAACAAAAACTATCTGACCAATGTGATTTACACGAACTTTGATAATATCATCCAATCCTTTTGAACTTCTAAAATCAGTCCATGTTATTCCTTTTAGGTCAGAAGTTGTATTTTCAATCGTAGTTTCCAAGTGATGTCTAAAAACATAGTTCTTATAACTAAACTTCTGCACTCTAAAAAGATTTGGGCTTATCAAAGCATAGTTATCAGGATTCATCAAGTCTATTTCTTTTGGGTCGAAAGTTTTAATTTGTCTTTCATTGCCTTCTTCGTCAACAATAGTTTCGTAACGAGGAAACACAAAATACTCATTCTGTTTCATGGTAAATAAAAACTGCCAGCCTTCGTCTTTCTTATAATATTTATCAATAATAGGAAGTCCCATGTTTACACGACTCGTAGCTTCAAAGAAAGAAACGACTTTTTCATCCAATTCATAAACCACATTACCATCCTCATCGGTCTTGACTTCTCCATTCTTATTCAAAACCGGCTTACGATATATCGCAACATGATGATTATTACTTGTACTAACAAAATCTGTAGGTTGAGTTTTTCCTTCTTCATCAAGAATCAAACTACCGTAATGATCGCATTTATCATGTAAAGCTGTCGCATTACTCACGCCTTTAATCTTAACACGTTTTATCGTAATTCCTTTCTCTTTATTGAGATAAATTGGATTTTCTTCGAGGTTTGAAAATGCCTTCTTCGCATCGCCATCAAATTCTTTCAACCTGTCTTCAAGAATCTTTCTTATTCCAGAGTCTATAACCTTATCTATTTTCAAATCAGGAGTTATTGGTTTACGAATCGTATATGCGTCTTCAAAATAAACCAACTTCACTTTCAGAGGAACTTTTTCTGTCTGCATTTCATTCAGATAAACAGGATTCTTATCCAAACTATTTTTACCAGTAAAAGCTTTCTTAGGATCATTGTTAAATTCCTTCAATCTGTTCATCAGAGCATCTCGATACAATTGATTTGCCACCATCATCACTTTATCAGCATCAAAATTACCTCCGACTTTTTCCTCTTTTGTAGCATACTGCTTAATCTTTCCATAAACAGTCTCGTTATGCAACTGACCGCGAGGCGTCAAAGCAAGTTGACCTTTAACGGTTTTCTTATCTCCATTTTTAGTAATTATCTCAGATGTCACATTATTCTTAGCCCTATTAAGATTTCGTGTAACTACCTTATTCTTAGCCTTTATGGAAATCAGAGTATTTTCAAGATGTCTTTTCGCTTCAGAACGGAATTCTTCCAAAGGCATCGGCGGAATAAATCTCAATTTGCCGTGAGAATCACGATAGAGTTCTTTTCTCTCGATGGCATAAACCGCTGATGAACGATCTTTCCTATCCAAATCTCTAAATTCAACCATATCCAAATCAATATAATCCTCAACGCCTTTTTGAACTCTTGCATTAAGATTGTTAAGATATTGGATGTAACTATGTTTGGTAAAAGCGATAGTTAGCGCATCCATAGCATGATGACGATGGTCGTTGCGTTTTGTCCAATCTTTGATTTTATATATTCTTCTACCGTCTTTATCTTCAACAATTTCTGTTAGTCCAAGCTTGTTGTATTTATTCCAATTCAGTTCTTTCATCATGTCAACAAGCTGCCAGTCTTCTCGCAAACGATCAGTAACAGAACCTGTTGTTGGAACAACAAACCTCACGAGCTCTTCCAAAATCTCACGAGCTTTCTTAGCTATATACTGAGAGTCACGCAAGTCTCTTTCTATAAAACCACTCGGAATATCCTTTTCCTCTGTTAAAAGTTTTTTATATTTTGTTTTGCTTATCTTGCCGTCACTATACAATTTCTCAACTCTATTCTTGTAATCTTCAACATATTTCTCATCATATTTCCCTTTGACATAATCGTAAGCTGTAAGATTACTTTTTTCAATATTGACAGTCCTCGCTTCGATGGTCTTATTTGAAAAAGAATCATCAAATAGTTTAGCCTGTGGAATGATATGCTCAATATCAAATTCTTTTGAGAAGAGTTTTTCCTGAGGAATATAAGTATTTGAATATAAAGTCTTAAATCCGTTGCTTTCGAGTTCAAGATATAGTTTATACCTTATTATATCGTTACGGCTTACATTCTGTATTCCAAATTCATCTTGAAGAATTTTACGATACTTTTCATGTTCAACTGTTGATTTATTTATTGTCTGAACCATTTCCTCGCGTTCTTTAGCACTCTTCTTCAATTCACGAGCGAGTTCGATACGAATCTCATCTGGCTTTCCGTAAGTATCAATAACAGAATTAACTACATTAACCATCTGATTCAGAATCTTCTCGACCACAGGGTTACGCAGACTGTTTCGAGGCAATAATTCCAAATTATCTTTAAGAACCTTATTATCTATTTCCTCTTTTGTTAATGATTTTTTAGAATGACGATAACCAGCATATTCACAAGCCACGCTATAATCGAGACCATCTTTAAGATGAGGCAAAATCTTACGAATTGCTTTTGTACTAAGGCTTCCATATTCAGGCTGGAACACCAC
This sequence comes from Bacteroidales bacterium, assembly GCA_045592965.1. GTDB lineage: Bacteria > Bacteroidota > Bacteroidia > Bacteroidales > F082 > Limimorpha. The sequence continues at coordinate 36,635 of JAZNVS010000102.1, forward strand.
ATTAGCCAAAATCTTTGCATATTCTTTTTCAAAGCCAAAGAGTTGTGTAATCTTATTCACCAACTTCTCATTTCCCATAGCGGAGTTATCATCTTCAGCAGAATACAACAGATGCCAGAACTGATAGGCAGCTTGCTGTTCAAATTCAACGCCTTCCAAATTAGAATCAAAATGTAATATTTCTGTTTTATAACCTAATCCTGAGAAGACCTGCTCAACAATCTCCATCGACTTATTAGCTGGCAATTTGGAGAAATCATATTCGCCATGTCCCGACAATTCAATTATCTTCTGATAGATTCCAAACAAAGTAGCGTTTGTCTTATTACCATCGATGGATTTATAATTCAAGTCGAGTTCGGATGCATTTTTAAACAAGAGTTTAAGCACTTCTGACTTAGAAAGTTTTTCTTTAACATTAAGTTCTTCAAATAATATTTCCTTTTCCTCCTGATTAAGAAAACGTTTGCCATAAACATAATCCGTTTCTGTTCCAAATAAATCTGTCGTCGTATGTGGAATTATTTTACCAGAAACCTGAATATTATTCAATATCTGCCATATCTTAAACTCCTGAAAGATAGGTGAAGATTTAGGACAGACCTTTGGACCTATTGTCATTTTCTTCTTTTTACCATCGCTATCAATTTCTACGAGTTTACCTTCTAACTCACAAACACTTATCAATCCTTTCTGCGATTTCAGAGGTCTTTGATAAAAGATAACAATATCACGTATCTCCTTTTTTAATTCAGATGTCAGCTCATTATGATATTGCGACTGTTTTTCCCAAATCACTTCAAATTCATCTAAATAATCCTGACGATAAAACACCTTGTTTTTCAAACTAAAATGAGCATCTTCATTCAACTTTGAGATCAGATACTGACCGACAGTCTGTCTATTAAAAAACAATTCTTTACTTCTATCGCTAATATTTCCGAGATAACCGCTCGCATTATTAATTTGTTTATTAATCTCTTGAAATACAATTGCCAATCTTTCCAAATCTATCTTTTGAGACAATGAATCAACTCTCCAAAGATAATTTTCCTTTCTCTGTTCGTCTCTTTTACCTTCTCTTTTAATACCGATAATCTCAAATGGTTCCTGGCAAATCGCCCATGTCTGTTTGTCATTTTTGCCAATCAATTTCTCTTTAAGCTCATCTGTCAAAATATCTGTATAAAACTGTTTCTGAAAGTTCCATATCTTATCAAATTCATTTTGAAGGTCAGAACGATAAAAATCAGGAATATGCTTCTTTCCTTGTGCCAAAAGTTGAAAGACAAATTGTCCTGGTGTCAGGTCATTATCATAAAGCTGTTTCGCGACTTCCATTCCATCAATCAACTGTCCTTCATCTGTCGATTTCGCTTTTCTGCTACTTTTATATCCACGTTTCTTATTAATCATTAACAATACACGAGCAAACTCCTGCAAAGATATTTCATCAATGACAGCTTTAGCTCTCAAACGAAGAGTTTCAAAAGTGGTATGATTTCCATTTTCTGTAAGACTAGATTCATCAGTTATAATGTTATTTTCTTTTAACACTTCGATAAGATTGTCTCTACGCAATTTAAAACGTTGAAGATTGCGTCGCATACTACGTTTAAGAGTTCTATCAGCATTTGTCGTGATGCTCTTTCCTTTTTCAAAATTCTGTTGTTCATCAACAGTCAACTGATTCACACGAACGCCCAATTTCACGATCGAAGATTTCTCTTCTTTAGTTTCCGCTTCATTCACCAAAGCCCATCCTAAACTGTTTGTTCCTAAGTCTAAACCTAATATTCTCTTCATATATGTCGTAATTTATTTATTCATAACAAGACTTCAAAGTTATGTAAAAAAATATTTAGAAAAAACTATTATGTAGAGATATTTTTATATTTTTGCAGTACATAATTTAAGCGATTCACAATAAGGATTATTCCGTTGTGAAAACATTTAAAGCGGGGTCTAAAGCCTCGCTTTCTATATTTTATCGATCTCCCATGGAAACAAATGTTCCACACCATTATTATTAGGGAATCTAACCTCATCTAAACTTACAATAACCTTACGATACTGATCTTTGATATTCAATAGAGGAGCATATTCTCGCATAGCAGTATTTTCATCACCTGCCATTTGCCAACACACTTGTACATACAATTTTCTGTCACCACGTATCGCAACAAAATCTACTTCCAAATGTCCTTGTACCCCAACATATACCTGCCAACCTAGACGTCGCAAATCTAAATAAACAGCATTTTCCAAAAGATTTCCAAATCCGTATGAAAAACCACGATATAAATAATTGTAATACGCAAGGTCATTACTATAATACTTACAATTACCTGATATAAGTTCCTTGCCTGCAATATTATAACGTTCAGCACGATGTATAAGAAAAGCTTTACACAGATAGGATATGTATGATGACAGCGTTTCGTAATTTGTTTTTCGTCCTAAAGATTTGAAATAATTAACAATATTTGACACCGAAAACATTCTGCCCGCATTGTTTACAATATAACGGAACAACTCGTCGAGCAACAATGAATCTTTCACCTTATATCTGTGTACGATGTCTCTCAACATAACCGTATCCTTTATTGCAGATACATAATGTCTCCGTACTTCCTCGGTCTGCAAATGAAACAATTCTGGCAACATACCCATCTGCAGAAAACGAATATAATTCTCTCTATTTGCCTCAAGATGCTGCATATCCACATATTCTTTAAAACTATATGGCAGTATCTCAAATTCCACATAACGTCCCGAAAGCAAAGAAGCTAATTCTCCCGATAACAGATCAGAATTAGAACCGCTAATAAAAATTTCCTTCGATTCCACAAAATCTTGTGAATGAGAATTAACAAATCGTTCCCAATCCTTTATCTGCTGTATCTCGTCTAAAAATAAATAAATTTTCCCCTCCGGTTGTAATTTGTCACGATACTCCTGATATAAGGATTGTAAATCTGAAACTGTTTTCAAACCACCAAATTCAAGATATTCTGTGTTTATGTACAAGATATTCTGAGCAGGAACACCACTATCAAGCAATTGCTTGGCTAATTGTCTTAACACAAAACTTTTACCTGCACGACGTTGTCCGACCAAAACCTTCACAAGGTTGTTTCCTAATGAAGAATGTATCTTGTTCGTGTATTCAGCACGTAAGAAACCTAATTCCGGAATATTACCGTTCCAAAAATTATATTTGCTTATTTCTTCTATCATATCTTTCCAACATTTGAACAGCAAAGATAACGAACAAATTTCAAATAAAAAAGAAAATTACGGTATTTTTATGTATTTTTTCAAATACACTTGAAAAAAACAACATCAACAAATCTAATTCCATAAAAAAAAATTCCGAGAAAATCTCTTTCCCCGGAATTTAAATTGTTAATTGTTAATTGTTAATTGTTAATTCAAAAGACGTGTCTCTTAACTCAATCCTTCGATGTTACCATCGACGATGTCTATGTTACGTGCTTGTGGATCTTTTGGCAATCCTGGCATTCGCATGATGTCGCCCATGATGACGACAATCATCTCTGCTCCATTGTTGATGATTATATCTCGGACGTTAAGGTCGAAGTCTTTCGCGACGCCGTAGGCTTTAGGATCTGCCGAGAACGAGTATTGCGTCTTGGCAATACAGATTGGATAGTGTGAGATTCCCAACGACTCAATCTGCTTGATTTTCTTGAGTGCAATAATAGAATATGCAACGTCTTTAGCACCATAGATTTGCTTTGTCACCTTATCGATCTTTGTGCGTACTGAATCTTCGTTATCATAGATAAACTTAAGCGGTTCTGATGGTGAATTTTCTATTGTATCCACGACAAGTCTTGCAAGTTCTTCGCCACCTTTGCCACCTTCTGCAAAGACGTTGTTCATACAGAATCCCACTCCTATCTCGCGACAATGTTCCGCTACCAATGCAATCTCTTCGTCGGTGTCGCTCGCAAACCTGTTGAATGTCACGATGACATTCTGACCGAAACGTCTTATATTCTCAATATGTTTATCTAAATTTTGTAGACCGTTCTTCAATCCTTCGATATTTTGTTCCTTGATTTTGTCTTCCGGAACACCGCCATGAAGTTTCAAGCTCTGCGCTGTAGCGATAATGACTGTAAGTTTTGGCGAGAGTCCTGCCTTACGACATTTGATATCATAGAATTTCTCTGCTCCGAGGTCAGCACCGAAACCGGCTTCTGTGATTACATAGTCGCCGTAACTGAGTGCCATTTTCGTAGCGAGGAGAGAGTTACATCCGTGTGCGATGTTAGCGAAAGGACCGCCATGGACGATAGCTGCAGTATTTTCTGTTGTCTGAACGAGGTTAGGTTGTATAGCATCTTTCAAAAGCACAGTAATAGCACCTGCTATACCGAGATCGTTAACTGTCAGTGGTTTGTCTTCGTATGTATAACCTAAGAGAATATTACCAATGCGACGTTTGAGGTCGTCGAGGTCATTAGCGAGACATAAGATTGCCATTATCTCTGATGCCGGGGTGATGTCGAAGCCGCTCTCTGTAGGAAGTCCGTTGGCAGAGCCGCCGAGACCTGTGACAACATTACGCAAACTTCTGTCATTGACGTCGAGCACGCGTTTCCATTTAACTTCTTTGAGTGCAAGGCCTGTCTTTCTATTATGATAGATGTAGTTGTCTAAAAGCGCTGTAATCATGTTGTGCGCTGATGTTATTGCGTGGAAGTCACCTGTGAAGTGGAGGTTGATGTTCTCCATAGGCAAAACCTGCGAGTAACCGCCACCAGCTGCTCCGCCTTTCATACCGAAACATGGTCCGAGCGACGGCTCACGAAGCGCGACGATTGCTTTCTTACCTATTTTGTTAAGACCCAATGAGAGTCCGATAGAAACTGTTGTCTTACCGATACCAGCCTTAGTAGGTGTGATAGCCGTAACAAGGATAAGGTTGCTTTTCTTTATCTTCTCTTCATCGATGAGAGATAGCGGAAGTTTGGCAATATATTTACCATAATTATTAATTTCATCCGAAGGTATTCCTATGTTATTAGCAATATCCTCGATTTTTTTAAGAGAGGTTTCTCTTGCTATTTCAATGTCTGTCTTCATATTCAATATGTTATAAGTTGTTTTTAAATATAATTTATTTAATATATTGGTTTAGCAAAGATACGAAAAAATTAGGAATGAGGAGTTAGGAATGAGGGATTATTTTAGAGTCAGCAGAATATCCCGTAGAGTCACACAGACGTGTGTCTTAAAATTGAAAGTTGAAAATTGAAAGTTGAAAATTGAAAGTTGAAAGTTGAAAAATAAAAATCCGCGGGAACTTAAATTCTCGCGGATTTCGTTTTATATAAATAGTCTCGGTATAACAAACAAATATTTATTATTCACTGACAGCACGTATTTGGCGTCCTAAATAACGACCGGTAACGCCTTTTATTTCAACACTTATGCCGTTTGAATTCTTAGCGATGAAAGCGTCAGCTTGATATGTCTTTGCAGAAGTAGCCGCCCAATAATAACATTGATTCAGATATCCTTCAGCGATAGCTGCATTATTCATATAGCTGAGTCCAGGGATGAAGATTGAATTACCGTTAGCGCCTGTTGCTCTAAGGCCTTGAACCTCATTGACTGTTTCCCATGTCATTGTACATTCTCTTATCAACTCTTCATATTCTGCCATTGTAGGCATTCTCCATGTTCCGCCCATATTTGCTGTTGCAGCGTCATATTGTGCATTACCTGAAACATTATAAACATCCAATGTGTTTGTAGTGCCATTACCGTTGCTGTAATTTTCTTTTGTAGCTGTTTCAGCCCAACTATAATAACCACCTGTACCTTCTTCTGTTGTAGCACCGACATTGAATTTAGCCCATTTCAATCCACTAGGCAAACCGAGATCCACATATTCGTGATTGTTATAATTGGCTATTGTCCAAGGCAAAGGTCGTGCTGAGCCATCAACACCAGCTCTGTAATATACTCTGTTAGCTTTCACTCCTGTTCTGAAATTATAATAGTAACCAGCATTATTGTTGTTTTGTAATTTAACGCTGTTGTCACCATCTGTAGGGTACAATACGATGTATGATGTTTCTGCAGGAGTACCTGTTATGCTGATATTTGCGCTGCTGCTTGCTGTTACCACGAACTCAAATTTCTGTGTAGCTTTGTCATAGTTCAAATTAAAAGCAGTTCCTTTAATGGCAGTTCCTTTTAATTTTGTTATGTCTGTCAAATCTAACACAGCAATAGCGACTTGGTTTTTTAAGATACCGTTGAGTTCGAGTCTTATTTCGTCGCCTACTTGTACAGCTTTAACTTTAGCACTTGCGATATGATATTTGCCCAAGTCTTCTAGCTTACCGCTTTGTTTGTTGAATGGATAAGCGCATGAGCTAGTACTTGAAACCATTTTATATACTCCGCTTCCTGATGATGTTTGTTGTGGAGAAGCATTAACAGTATAGTTCTGACCACCGGTCTGCTTTGTATTACCGAAATACCATACATCATATTCTTTACCAACTAGGAGATGTCCCTCAGTAACTTCTCCGCTGAATTCTATAACATGATGGTTACCTTCAGAGAAACCAACAAGTTCTACTATCTCAGCACCAACTGTTGTTTCCAATCCTGATACACAGAGATATAAAGATTCTATTCCGTCGCTCCAGTTTATTGTGCCGTCTTCCATTAGGTTGGTAAAGTCGGTCTTACCACCGTTATTTAATGGGATTGAGCAGCGTACTGTTACTTTGCTTCCTCCATTGTTGTTAGTTTCGTTACTTGTTTCTGGTTCTGGTTTGCATTGTGTGAACAATATCATCACGAATGCGAGCAATATTGTTGATAATTTTTTCATTGTTTGATTTTTTATTTTTTTGATTTTCTTTTTTTGTAAACTAAAGCCATTGCGCTTAAGACAAGCAGACCGTTTCCTATAGGCACATCGCTTGTCAAGTCAAAATTTCCGATGCTGAAACCTCCTCCATTATTGGAGAAGTCATCGAAACCGAATCCATTAAAGTTATCGTTGAAGTTATTAAA
>JAZNVS010000103.1:0-3612 GCA_045592965.1 Bacteroidales bacterium
CTTGTACTCATTAATTTTCTGTAAATCCATAGCAATTATTATTTAACCATTTAACTTCAGTTTTTAGTTCTTCTATAAAATTATGCTGTGTTCGCTCTTTTTAGAATTCCGAGACAGTGTTGCGGAATTTCATAACCTTAACTTATTTTTATCTTCTCCAAATTCTCTAATATCAGCTTATTCAGTCTCTCTTCTTCCTTCAATTGTTCTTCAAATTCGGCTTTCAATGCTGCAAAACGTTCAGCGAAGTTGAAGTCGTCTTCCTCTTCCGGCAATCCAACATATCGTCCTGGTGTCAAGACAAAATCTAACTCCTCAACCTTAGTGATAGATACCGAAGCACAGAATCCTGCTTCATCGTGATAGTTGCCATTCTTGTTTCTCCATTGATGATATGTGTCGGCAATAAGCTGAATGTCTTCCGCACTGAACTCACGCGTACGACGGTTAATGAGATGTCCTAAATTACGAGCGTCTATGAAAAGTATCTCTCCACCACGTTCACGGAATCTGTCGGTCTCATTACGGTTACGACTGAGAAACCACAAAGAAGCAGGAATCTGAGTATTCAAAAACAACTTAGCCGGCAAATTGACAATACAATCTACCAATCCAGCTTTCACCAATTCTCTACGGATATCGCCTTCGCCACCGTTTTTAGAAGTCAATGCACCTTTCGCCAAGACAAAACCCGCCTGTCCGTTTGGCGCAAGATGATAGATGAAATGCTGAATCCAAGCGAAGTTGGCATTGCTTGTAGGAGGGACTCCGTATTTCCAACGACCATCGGAACGTAGCAAGTCGCCGCTCCAGTCGCTGTCGTTGAACGGAGGATTGGCAATCACATAATCCACTTTCACATCACGATGAGCGTCGTTCAAGAAAGAGCCTTCAGTGTTCCATTTCACTTGAGAAGCATCGATGCCGCGAATGGCAAGGTTCATCTTACAAAGTCGCCATGTTGTCTGATTGCTTTCCTGACCATAAATAGAAATGTCGTTGATGATACCCTGATGTTCTTTGACAAACTTCTCGCTCTGCACAAACATACCACCCGAACCGCAGCAAGGATCGAGGACACGTCCTTTGTAAGGCTCCAACATATTGACGAGTAATTCAACGACAGAACGTGGCGTATAGAACTGACCGCCTTTCTTTCCTTCTGCCAAAGCGAACTCGCCTAAGAAATATTCGAAGACATGTCCCAAGAGGTCGGCGCTGTTTGTATTTGTATTCAAAGTGCTGTTGCCTATAAGGTCGATAAGCTCTCCGAGACTTGTAGGGTCGAGGTTAGGACGAGCAAAGACTTTTGGCAGCACACCTTTTAATATAGGGTTCTCTTTTTCGATGGCATCCATAGCGTCATCTATAAATTTGCCTATCTTAGGGTCTTTGGCGTTAGAAACTAAATTACTCCACCTCGCCACCTGAGGTACATAGAAAACATTCTCCGCTTTATATTCCTCACGGTCTTCTGGGTCAGCACCGAGTTCTATCTCTTTTTGCAGACGAGCATAAAGTTCTTCAAAAGAAACAGAAATATATTTCAAAAAAATGAGTCCTAAAACCACGTGTTTATACTCAGCAGCATCAATATTCTTACGTAACTTATCCGCTGCTTTCCATAATTGTTTCTCTAAAGGTTCTTCGATATTCTCTTTTTTTTTTGCCATAATTTCTCCCTGATATTTATAAAAAAATGACTCTGGAACATTTATGCAAATATAATAAATATCCCCTCATTTTTAATCAAAAAATCTTTCATCTTTTGTCTTTAGACTTTTGTCTTTTCTTATATTTGCAAAAACAAAATTCATTATTATGGCACATACATATTCTATAGGCGTTGATATTGGCGGTACAAATACCGACATCGGATTGGTTCGCGAAGACGGCAAAATCGTCGCTCGTCATAACATTCCTACTAACAAATATTTCGACATAGAAGTCTATCTTAAAGACATCGTCGATCATGTCAAGGCAATGATGAAAGAGAACGAAGTAGAGACGATTGACGGCATCGGTATCTGCGCTCCTAACGGCAACACCTACAACTGCACTTTCAGCGGTGCTACCAACCTCAACTTCAAAGGCGAGTTCAACGTACAAGAAATCGTCAATAAATATATGGACGTGAAAGTCGTTGTCTCTAACGACGCTAACGCCGCTGCTTTCGGCGAGATGATCTACGGCGGTGGTAAGGGCATGAAACATCTCATCATGTTCACCTTAGGAACAGGCGTAGGAACAGGCATCATCGTTGATGGTAAGTTGTTGCTCGGTGCCACAGGCGGAGCCGGCGAGTTGGGACATTCTATCGTAATTCCTGGCGGACGTCAGTGCGGCTGCGGACTCAAAGGCTGCTTAGAGACTTACACCTCCGCTACAGGCATTCGTCGCACCGCGATAGAGATGTTAGAGAAAAACCCAGAATATGACGGTGTGCTCTCTAAGATTCCTGCAGAAGAACTCACAAGTAAGGCTGTCGGCGACGCTGCCAACGCAGGCGACTCATTGGCACTTAAAATATTCGAAGAGACAGGTTATATCCTCGGCTTAGCCATGGCTAACGCTTGCTCTTTCTCATCACCAGAAGCTGTCTTCCTGATGGGCGGTCCTGTCAAAGCCGGCGACGTTCTTTTAAACCCAGTGAGGAAGTCATTCGCAGAAAACCTGTTATTCGTTTATAAAGGCTCCGTCGATGTGAGAGTGTCAGAACTCCCGGATAACGACGTAGCGATTTTAGGAGCAGCAGCGACGGTTAATAATTGACAATTAACCATTGACAATTAACAATGTACAGTTGATAATTAACTACTAACAAAATAATTATTAATTGTTCATTGTTAATTGTTAATTTTTCTTATCTTTGCACCCGCAAATGCCCAATGGTGTAATTGGCAACACGACTGACTCTGGATCAGTAAAGTCCAGGTTCGAACCCTGGTTGGGCAACTTTTTTTAAGTGTCGATTGTTATTCAATTGACACTTTTTTTATTTTTGTGAACTTCTAAACAATTATGCATTATGAATTATGCATTATGAATTAAATCTAATATTATGTCAAGAAAGAAAAATAAGAACAGCCTCAGTACTTTCGTAAATACAATACTTACAATATTCGGCGAACATCCGTTCAAGCCAATGAACTATAAGCAGATCGCCAAGATGATGTCGGTGCGTGATGCCGCTGGCAAGGATGTCATATACCAGATTCTCGTCACGCTTTGTAATGAAGGAAAACTCATCGAAGATCGTCCTTATCGTTATCTTCTCCATCCTGACTTCATCCATGAATACGGTCCTAAGCAACAGATCGTCACCGGTACCGTTGATATGAAAAATACCGGCAAGGCATACGTCATCCCTGATGAAGAAGGTGAAGACATCTTCATCGCTGCAAACAACACAGGCAAGGCTCTTCATGGCGATAAGGTGAAAGTCGCGATGTTCCCTAAACGTAAGAGCAAGAAAAACGAAGGCGAGATCATCGAGATCATCGAACGCGCCAAGACTGATTTCGTCGGTATCTTTAGCATCTCTCATGGATTCGCTTTCGTGGTGCCTGACAGATCATCAATGCCGCTCAGCATTTTCATCCCGAGAGGAAG
>JAZNVS010000104.1:0-7420 GCA_045592965.1 Bacteroidales bacterium
GTCTAAGTGATTGATAGGCGTGACTTTAAAATTCAAGCCTCCGATGATGTTGGGAGAGAATGATATATCCGTCGCTCCTAAATTATTTTCAATCTGTCCTAAATAATTCCAGTCGGAATCGTAATTATCGACATAATCTACATAATTCAAAATCTTGTTCTGACTCAAAGCGAAGTTGAAGTCCAAGGCGAAATACCTGTTAAATTGAAATGCTGCGCTGCCTTCCAAGCCTAATCTGTAGCTTTTATCTACATTGGTCATGATGGTGTTGCCAACATTGTTAATCTCGCCCGTCATCACAAGCTGGTCTTTATAATCCATGTAGAAAATGTTGGCGTTCAATGCCATCTTTCTGTTTCTGTGGGAATAACCTAATTCATAGTCGGTGAGTTTCTCGTGAGTGACGCGTTCTCTTTGAATCTCATCGGCATCGGTGTAGATGTCGCGGTTCGGCTCTCTGTTTGAATAGGCGACGGAGAAATACGCGCTGTTGTTGTCGTTGATGGAATAGAAGATTCCGCCCTTAGGATTCCAGAAGTTGAAGAGATGTTGTTGTGTCACGTCATTAAGGTCGTCGTGGATGCCGTCGATGGAATAGTTGATATGACGATATTGCATCTCAGCGAATAAGTTAAGATGTCTGTTTAACTCGTAATTAGCTGATATAAAGGCGTTGTAGTATTGTTTGTTGCCAGTATTCTCGTACCATCTGTAATTTAAAGGCACGCCGTATTCAGCCCAATTGATGATACCGAAATGATCGCCGTCGTAACGATTCCAGCTGCCTCCGTAGTTAAGGTCGAATCTCCCGACTTTATGATTCATGGCGATGTTGAAGCCGTAATATTTGTTGTCTAACCATTTCTGTTGTATGAGGTTGACGCTTTCTATGACAGTGTCGCCGATTACGAATGATGGAAGTCCGTAACTTGAAAATGACTTGTCGTTTTTATAATTCTCGTAATAACCTTTTCCTGTGGTGAGAAATGCCGAAACTGTCAATGTCATATTTTGTGAGAAGCTGTGAGCGTAATGTAGCTGATAATAGGATTGGTCATATTTGTCGATTTCGTTTTCGTAATAACCGATGAAGTTGCCGTTTTTGTCGTACATCATTCCTGAAGGGTTGAAGGTAGGATTTGTGGCGAGGCTATCTTTCGGTGTGCCGTTCCAGGCTTGATATGTCTCTTCCTTGCCGTTCATTATCATGAATTTAAAGAAGTCGTTTTCGTCCGACCATGAAGCTGAGAGCTGATAAGAGAACAAGTCGGAATAAGCTCTGTCGATGTATCCGTCGGAATTGATTTTACTTATTCTTCCGCTGAAGTTGAAGCCATTATTGTTTCTTCCTGATGAGAAGTTGATAGTGTTTTTCACTGTGTTGAACGAACCGAATGTGGAGCTCAGTCTTGCGAAAGGCTCTGTTGTCTGTTCGTCAGTTTTTATGTTGATGGAAGCGCCGAATGCAGCTGAGCCGTTACTTGAGTTGCCGACGCCTCTCTGTATCTGTATGTTATCGACAGACGATGCTAAGTCTGGTAAGTCGACGAAATAGACTAAGTTAGATTCCGCGTCGTTGACTGGTATTCCGTTCAGTGTGACGTTGATTCTTGTGAGGTCGCTGCCTCTGATTCTCATTCCCGTATAACCGACACCTGCGCCCGCATCGGAGGTGACTACGACAGACGGAGTGTTTTGTAAAAGAAAAGGAAGGTCGGCACCTTGGTTGCTGCGTTTCAGTTCTTCGGAAGAAATCTCGGAGTAGGTGAGGGGAGTCTTCTCTCCAACACGCGACGCCGTCACTATGACTTCATCTTCCATCAATGAACTCATAATCATCGCAATATTTATCTTCGTGTCTTTAGTAACCTTAACATCAGCAGAATAAGTCTTGAAACCTATATATGTAGCTTCTAAAGTGTAAGTTCCTTTTTTTATGTTTTCGAATCTGAAATTGCCGTTTTCGTCGGTGACGGTGATGAGGTTTAATTCATTTAAAGAGACGTGAGCACCTATTAATATATCATGATTTTCCTTGTCGATGACCTTGCCTGAGATGCTGAATTGAGCAAGAAGATTTAATGGCATTAAGACTGCTATGATGATAGTTGTTGTAATTTGTTTTAACATAACGCATTGATTTAATTGTTATTAAATTTAATTAAATCAATAGGAGGAATTTTTTTGATGTGTCTCATTTCCCTGTCTCGGCATTATCCGTATCAGGTTCAGAGGGTGTGATCTCAGCCTGTCTTTCATTTTACTTTCGTAAAAAAGGCACCCCTATTGAAAGTCTTGCAAAGTTATCATATTTTTCTTTATGTTTGTAAAAAAATATTTACGATGAAGATATTAATATTAAACGGACCGAATTTAAATCTTATAGGCAGAAGAGAACCAGAGATTTATGGAACAGAGTCATTAGTTGATTATATAGAGAAGATGAAATTAGATTTCGCTGAACATCAGATAGATTATTTTCAATCTAATCATGAAGGCGTCTTGATTGACAAGTTGCATGAAGCTTGGGATAATTATGACGGTGTCGTTTTCAATCCGGGAGCTTATTGTCACACTTCCATTGCCTTAGCTGACGCGATACGTTCTATAGAAACACCTGTCGTTGAGGTGCATATCAGCGACATTTATTCGCGAGAAGAATACCGTCATCATTCGTTTACGGCGGAAGCAAGTGTTAAAAGTATAGTCGGTAAAGGACTCAGAGGCTATGATGAAGCGGTGAGGTTTTTAATTAACAGTTGACAATTTACAATTGTGCTATTCGGTAGATACGTACCAATTACACCTATAAGAAATAAGTACAATGCAATTGATGCGTCTCACTTTTTTTGAAATTTTTAATTTGTGAATTTCTGAGATTTTATGAAAAGTCTCTTATATCAAGTTCGTTGAACATCTTTTTCTTTTCGAGGAAGTGCTTGAAGACGATATTTTTCTGATACACTTGCGACACTTTTTTATGAGTGTATTTTCTTCTCTCTTTTCTTAGATAGGGGAGGTTCTTTATAAAACTGAGATGCGCTTTCGACACGGCGAAGAAATCTTTAAAACTACCATCACAGAGAAATTTGAGACCTGCAATCCAGTCTAAAAAGAATCTATAGAATATTGTCCAAAATACTTTGCCGTCTGGGAGATTCTTCATCAATAAAGAGAGGTTGTTTCTGAAGTTGAGGTAAGTCTTTCTGGCTGATGATTTTGGTAATGTACCGCCACCTATATGATATATCTTCGATGATGGACAATACATAATTCTGTAGCCTAAGTTTTTCAGCCTCCAGCAAAAATCAATCTCTTCCATGTGAGCGAAAAAATTGTCGTCCAGACCTCCTAATTGATGGTAGAGAGGCGCTTTTACGAACATGCAAGCTCCTGTCGCCCAAAATATCTCTTTCACGTCGTCGAACTGTCCGTTGTCTGTTTCTAGTTCTTGAAATATTCTTCCTCTGCAGAATGGATAGCCGTACTTGTCGATATAACCACCTGCAGCTCCTGCGTATTCAAATTTTGTCTTGTTGTAATATGATAAAATCTTCGGTTGGCTTGCCGCTATTTTTTCGTCCGACTCCATCAGCTCAATGACTGGTTCAATCCAATTTGGAGTTACTTCAATATCAGAATTTAGAAGGACGTAATAATCTGCTTCTACTTGACGTAACGCTACATTATAACCTGTGGCAAAACCGCCGTTGAAATCGCTGAGTATAAGTCTGATATTAGGATAATTCTTTTTCATGAAATCCACTGAGTCATCGGTGGATTTATTATCGGCAACGATAATCTCGGCTACGTAGGAACTGTTCTCTATCACATTCGGAAGGAACTTCTCCAGAAAGCCTTTTCCATTGTAATTCAATATGACTACCGCTACTTTTTTCATAGGTACAAAGATAATAAAAAGACAACAGACAACAGACAATAGACGACAGATTTTTTTTACTTGAAAAAAGCGAGACTCCCATTTCTGAGAGTCTCTAAAGTATAAGATAAAATATGTGGTATTAAGAAAAATTACTATCAATGTTATCTTGGATTGTCGTAGTAATCCTCGGCATCGTCACCGTATGTGTTAGGACTTACGATGCCATCTCCGTTTTTGTAGTAATAATCGTAATAACTGCTGTAAGTTCTAGAGTATATTTCATTAGTCCAGCGGTTGTTGTTGAGTTCGCCAATAGCATCAGAGTGAATGAGTTGGAAGTCATTTGTAACGATGTCTTTTGTCATGAAGACGAACTTTTTGTTTCTCTGATTGCCGAGTGTATAGTAGTGCCATATTTCGTAAGGATAAGCGCCTGGTTCGTTGTGATTTTGAACTATTCTGTCAGGAGCGCCGTATTTTAAGAATACTATACCTCTGTCAGTTTGGTAACCTTTAAGTCTCTGTGCTGTAAATGAAGCGTTTACCCGTTTTACTTGTGCGTAGTAGTTTTCCCATTCAATCTGTGGTGACAAAGCGTTACGGCTTGCCCAGAAGCTGTAGAAATATTGTTGCATTGTCTTGATGTCTTCTGTCTTAACAAGATTGAACGCGTATTCTTTTTCAATTTGTGAAGAAATAGCTTCCAAAGTTTTGATATATTCTCTAATTGTATCGAGATTGCTGATGTTTCCGCTGAATACTTTTTCCGGATCTATCGATGCTAATATCGCATTGTCGATTTCGTAATTAGAGTTGCTTCTTTGGAAGAAGAATTGGTTATAACCTATAACTTCATTATTTCTGTCGCGAGCTTCGAGAACTAAGTAGTAGTTGCCCGAAGGAAGGCTGCTTATGTCCATTGTATTGATAATCACTTCTGCATCTTTAACATTCATTCTTTTTGTAAAGAAGTAATTATTGACTATTGTGTTACTTTCAAATGTTTTTAGGTATGTGTTGAGAAGATACTTTTCGTTTTCTCCGAGTGTTTTCTTTGTATTGTAAATCTCTGCGTAGAATGTCAATCTGTTGATTGATTCTGGATAATAAGGCATTATCATAGGAACAATGTCGTATCCGTTTTTGGAATTTGCAGATGCTGTTTCACTTGGTTTATAATCTTCCAGAGCTATGATGCTCGAGAAACAGATGTTTTCTGGATAATCCACAACAATTGTTTCAGAAACTTTGAGTGGTTTTATGTTGTTGTTGGCATCTTCTATTGTCACTTCCATTTGATATTCGCCGTTTGCCAATGAATAACGCTGAACATCCATGAAGAAACCATTTATATTAGCGGTGTCGGCTACCTTTGGACTTGTTACCGAATATTTGTCGTAGTTCTTGATTGATTCACCTTGTTTGAATAAGACGGTCAGGTTGATTGTGGCTTCATATTCGTTTTGGTTCTTTACATACACCAAACTATTACAGTCGAAGGTGATATAAGTCTCGATGTATGGGTTATTATTTTCCTCTATAATATTAAAGGTGCCGTATGAAATAAATGCGTTGATACTTTTATTCTGTGCATTGATTTGTGTCGCTAAAAAACACACTAAGCAAAATGTTAAAATATTTTTCATCCTTGTTAAAATTTATTTACGTTTGCAAAGATAGACATAGTTTAAATTATGTCAATAAATTTTAACTTAATATTTATGGAAATGTATCGACAAAATCTTTATAATGTAAAGAAAATAAATAAGATATGGAAATTGTTTCCCTAGAAATTCGATTTTATGTGATTTGTTAGGAAAGTGTTTAAATCGTCGTTTGTGTTAAAAATATTTTTGATTTTGTTACTTCTCTTATTAGCTGCTCCATATGTTAGTCCTAAGAGAACTGCAATTTCAGCATCGTTCATATTCATAAAATTAAGAATTATGAACTTGATGTCACTTGGTGTTATGCTTTCGTAATTCTTTTTTATGGATGAGATTGCGTTTGGGAAGCAACTGTTGAAGGTCCTTATTAATAATGTAAGGTCTTTATTGGATAAAACTAATTTTGAATAATCTTGAACGTTCTTAGTGAGAACGGTCACGCCTTCAAACAGTGATTTTATTTTGATGAAGATATGAGAGTTGTAAAAACGTTTGCAAGCATCTTCGAAACTTTCATTTACTTTTTTAGATTCTAAATCGACGAGTTTCTTTGAGATGTCGTTGATGATTTTTTCTTTAGACTGAATTGTCTCATGATTTACGTTTATGGTTTCTTCCGCATTGCGTATCTTTTCTTGATAATTCTTTTTATTCCTGATATTGAATATTATAATGAAAACAATTGCAGATATGAGGATAAATAATATTACTATTACAAAGGTGTTGTTATTGTTTTTTTCTTCAATGTTGGAAGATATGATATTCTTATTTGTATCAAATGATTTTTCAAGCTCTAGTTTTAAAGGTGTTTTTCTAATTTCGAGAGAGTTGTTTTTGGCTTGATGCTGTATATAAATCATCTCGTTCTCGTGGTCGTTGAGATTGAAATAAGCTTCGGCCAATTTTTCTGACAAGACTAATTTCTCCTGCTGATTTCCGTTCTCGAAACAATGGAGAAGATGGGGGAGAGCCTTCTCGTAATTTCTTTCATAGAAATATATTGTACCCATTGCAGAGTGAAAATCGTAGTCTTGAATCTTTATATTGAAATGGTTTTTGAAAATAGAGTCGGCGTTTTTATAATCATTTAATTCATATAGAGTTACAATCTTATTGTCGATAATCTTTCGATATATGTTATTAGGAACATTCTCTTTTTCTTCTGCCATTTCGAAATAAATCATGGCGATATTTGGGATGTGATTGTATTGATAAAGTTTTCCAAGCTTAAGCAAGATGTTAAGAACCTTTTCATCATTACCAGAATTCTCATAATCTGAGAGAGCTTTGTCGTAAAGCTCAGTTGCTGGTTTAAGGGAGTTGATGTCTTTGTAAATATCGCCCAATCTTTCATAAATCTCGGCTCTGAATTCGTAGTCGTATGTTTTTATTTCATCAATCTTTGAAAAATATAAATTTATATTCTGTAGAGAATGATATAGCTTATTAGAAGATTTAATGTAAGCCCCTTCCGAATAATCATTGATTGCATTAATGTAATAAATCTGAGCTGCTTTTTGAAGAAATATAGGTTTTTTGTGATATTTTTCGGAGCATTTATTTACCATTACAATCTCATTTTCTGACAATGAATCGTTTTCGGAATAAGAATAGTTCAATATCTCATCACAATACGACTTTGTGACATCACTACATGAATGAAAATTCAATGTGGTGATTGTCAATAATAAGAGTGCAATATTTAAAAACAACTTTTTCATTTTCATTTGCAAAAATACTGCTTTTATTTGGTGTAAATAAGAAAAAAATATTTTTTTTTCAAAACTCTTGTGCGAATAAAAAAAATTGTATCTTTGCAGCGGAGAAATGGCAGAGTGGTCGATCGCGGCGGTCTTGAAAACCGTTGTAC
>JAZNVS010000105.1:0-10259 GCA_045592965.1 Bacteroidales bacterium
GTGACGTTTGACATTTTCTTGTTTTTGTTTATTTGGTTATGCTTAGGATGTTTGAAATATGGGTGTTTTTGTTTTGTAAGCATCTGTAAAGATAATAAAAATGGTAAATGGTGGTGGGGAGAGATAAAAGAATTTTTTTTGAGTGTTTTGTATTTCGTTTTTGAAAAATAGTGTATCTTTGCAATCAATATGACCTCTCACGCTTCTCGTAGGATCAGCGCACCTGGAGAGGTCTTAGAGTTTTTATGAGATATGAATTACCAAAAGAAACCTTTGTCAATTTTGGAACAAATTGATAAACTGCAACGTCGAGGACTGATAGTTGAGGATGTTGGAATGGCATATAACTATTTGTCGAATATCAGCTATTATAGATTAAGAGCTTATACCTATCCATTTCAAAATAATATTGATGAATTGGCAGATCACGTGTTTGTGCGCCGTGATATTCATTTTATGGATATTATTGATCTTTATTGTTTTGATAGAAGGTTGAGGAATATAATGTTTAATGCGATTGAAAAGATTGAAATTGCTGTAAGGGCTAAGATAGTGCAGGTTTATAGCGAATCAACGAACGATAGTCACTGGTTTCTTAATCAAGAATTGTATAAGGATAAGATGGTTAAGGGTAAAGACGGAATGGAGGTTGAAGCTTATGAATATCTGATGAGAGATATTGCATCTGAAATAAAAAGGAGTAATGAGGATTTTATAAAACATTATTTGTTGAAGTATGATAATCCTAAAATGCCGCCTGCATGGATGACTCTTGAAGTGTTGTCTTTGGGCACTCTTAGCAGGATGTATGATCTTTTGAAAAAGTCAAAAGAGAAAAGCAAGATCGCCCATGATTTCGGATTACCTAATGATGTGATTCTTGTCAACTGGCTTCATTCCATAGCAATATTGAGGAACTGTTGTGCTCATCATGGAAGAATTTGGAACAGAAGATTTGTTACGAATGTGATGCTGCCTTATAACACAAAATATTCATTTGTTGATAAATCAATAATAAAGCATATTCGCTCAAATAAGTTTTTTGCAGTGCTGTGTTGTACAAAATATCTTGTTGATGTTATTAGTCCGGGGAATGACATGAAAAAGAATCTTTTGTCAATAATGGATGATAGTGGAAGTCTCTTGGATTTAAAAGATATGGGTTTCCCGAAGGATTGGAGAGATTTGTCTATTTGGAAGTAATGATATAATAATATCTGATAAAACTTTTGATATATGAGAATGATGGATAATGTATTTAAGGAAATGCTTGCTGAAGTTCCGGCAGAGATAAGCGCTGAAATGGATTTGTCATTTGCTATAGCGACTCGTCTCGATGCTTTGATTAAAGAGAAGGGCTTGTCGAAGAAGGAGTTCGCGGAGGCGATAGGGAAGCGTCCGAGCGAGGTTACAAAATGGTTGAGCGGTCAACATAATTTCACTTTACGGACATTGGCTATGCTTTCCACTTTTTTCGGTGAGACTTTGGTAACTGTACCATAGAAGATGATATTTCTCCTTTAATCCTTAACCCCTTTAATCCTTTAATCCTTTAATCCTTTATGACTTTGCGACCTTGCGTCTCTGCGACATTTTTTTCTGTTTCTTATTAAGTTATATTTTATAAATGTTTTAATTCGTTGTTTAAAAATTCTATTAAAGACTCCTTTGATGGGAGTTGTAGCAAATATTTTGTTACAAATAGGTTCTCATCCATGCCTGCTGTAGCATATCTTACCATATCACTTGAAACATCTGTACATAGCAATATCCCAATTGGAGGGTTGTCGTCTTCTGTTTTTACCTTATCATGATAGTATGCTACGTATGTATTTAATTGAGCGATGTCTATATAACTGAATTTTCTTGTTTTTAATTCTATCAATACATGACATTTTAGTATTCTATGATAAAAGACTAAATCTACAAAGAAGTATTCATTATCAATCAGAATACGCTTTTGTCGTGCTTCAAAACAAAATCCATTGCCAAGTTCTAAAATAAAATCTTGAATATGATTTATCAACATTGTTTCGAAGTCACTTTCTTCTACGACATCAGAACTTTTATATCCGAGAAACTCGAATACGTATGGTGATTTTATGATATTTGTTGTTGTGTAGTGTTCTGCTTTTTGATGAACAAGACCTGTTAATAATTCTGGTTTATTGCTTAGATTAGAGCGTTCATAGCAAGATGATTCTATCTGACGTTTTAATTCTTTCACACTCCAACATCCTTTGATGGTTTCTATTTCATAAAACACTCTTTTGAGAGGTTCGTCAATGTATATCAGCTCTGCAAAATGGGAGAACGATAGATTATTGAATAATTTTGCCGGTTCAATTTGTGGGAATTTTTCAGTTGTTGACTGAAAAATCTGCATTTTATTGGTAATTAAATCATTAAATGTAATATCGTCTGGTATCAGTAATTTTTCAGTCGTTGTCTGAAAAATCTCTATATACTTTTGATTGTGCAAATATTTATTAATTTCTATTCCGATAGTAGGATAGGTTAAATAAAATTTGCGGCATTGACTTAATGTTGTTACACCCAATCCTTTTACACTTATCGTTTTTGAAATTGTATCAAGTAATTTGTCTCCATATTTAGCTCTGTCTTCTCCATTTTGTTCAAACTCGACAATCCAAAATCCAACTAACCAATTACGTACAGTAATATTTTGATTAATTGCACGAAAAGCATTATTCTGCAAGATTTCGTGTGTGAATCTGATATTGTTCGCTAATTGTGGAAAATTCATCTAAATATTTTTTGAATTGCAAAGATATTAAAAAGTCAGAAGTCAAAGGAGTAGTGGGAAAAGATTTTTTTTGGAGGTGGAATATGTCAGATTAAAAAAATATATCAAATTTCACTTATAAGTAAAATATTGATATTATCTCTGCATATAATAAAATCGAAGTTTATGAGTGAGGTTGAATTGATGCTCTCAACTTTCTTTAATGAAACATTGGTAACTGTACCATAGAACCTGATATTTCTCCTTTAATCCTTAACCCCTTTCATCCTTTATGACTTTGCGACCTTGCGTCTCTGTGACATTTTTTTCTTTTTTTCTTTTTCTTAGTTTAAAGTTTTTAAAGGTTGATGATGATATTTTTTAGTTGTGTTATAACTCTTCTTCTAATTCTTTATACAGTGCAACTGGACCTAAATGCCACATTTTTGTTTTTTCGTCTTGTAACTTGTCGTAGAGCTCCGAGGAATATATTTTCTTTATCGCTTCTACGATGCTAAGTCCTTTGTTTTCAACGAGCATATCGGCTAACCAACTTATTTTCGAAGGTAATAGCAGATAAAGATTATCTTGATTAACGTCAATCATAATATCACCTCCTTCGCTTCAATGAATTTGAGAGTCTTTAAAGATTCTTCTGTGTGAAATAGGTATTGGTCAACTAATTTATATGTTTTTAACTCGGAGATAAGCGCTTGTTTGTTTATAAATCCTCCTTCGAATAATGCAAAGGATGCATATACTTTGTCGTTTGCAACTGGTCCATATACAATATCATAGTCATGTTCAAAGGAATCATGAATACGATTCTGCATTACGAAATCGAGCCATTCTTCTGTTGCAGATTCGAAAATCAGATGCTTGAAATTGTTTATAGAATCTTTGTTAAATTCGTAGATATTAATGTATCCCTTGCTTAATTTTTTTTCGTTAGCTCGCCTTTTAACCCACGACAGTGCTTGCTCGTATGACGTGGTTGCATAAAAACCAGATCCGTAATCTAATGAACGATTGGCTTCACGAATCTCTGGTTTCTCTACAATCTCTATGCTACCATGATAAATTTTCATCATCTCCTCCTATCTTCTTATGTTAATAAATTCATCAATGTCTTCTATGATCCATTGGTAACTCTGAGTATGCAGAACTTCAAAATGTTCGTTGAGATAATCAAGGACTCCATATCTCGCAAAGGTTTCCATGACAGTCGCGCCGTCTAATCCTTTGGCATTCTTGTATTGCTCAATACAAAATGAGATAAAATATGATATGTCCTGATTCTTGTTTTTCATCTTTGTTCTTTCTTTTGCAAAGATAATTAATTCAATGGAGAGTAGGGAAGTTAGGAAGAATATTTTTTTTACCATAGTTGTTGGCTATTGAACTTTAATCCTTTACTCCTTTACGACCTCGCGTCTCTACATCTCTCTTTCAACAAAATCACCTCTCATCTGTTTCATGGAAAAATTGTCTTATGAAACATATCGTATTTATTATAGGTTCCCTGCGGAAAGATTCTTTTAACCGTCAGCTGGCTATGGTGGCTGAGTCGTTGCTCAAAGATAGATTCGTCATCTCTTATCTCGACTTTGAAAATATACCGTATTTTAATCAAGACTTGGAATCTTCGATTGTAAACAGTCAACAGTCTACGGACAACAGTCAATGTTCAAAGTCTGCTCCAGAGTCAAAGTCATCATCTCATCGTTCTGATGATGGTGAATTGGAGGCAGGGTCGATGGCCTTTCGCCAACAGCCAATAGCTAATGCCTTTTGTCTGAATGAGATTCGTCAACAAATATTGGATTGCGATGGCATCTGGGTCTTCACGCCTGAATATAATCGGAGCTATCCTGGCTTGCTGAAAAATCTCTTCGACTGGCTGTCGCGTCCGATGGACATCTCTAATCCGACTAACGCTACTGTCGTACAGGGTAAGAAGATTACGGTGAGCGGCGCGGGTGGTAATAACAAAACGGCTTCTTGTCGGGAGAAACTTAACGAGCTTCTGCGTTTCATCAAGATGGACGTGATGACGGAGCCTCAGACGGGTATCGCTCTCGGTAAAGAGGCGTGGACTAATGGCGTGTTTAAACTGACTGATGAGCAGCTCTCAGAACTTAAAATGCAGGCGGAGAGGTTTGAGGAGTTTTTGGGATAACTTATTGATTCATTGACTTATATATTCCACAGCCAATTAATAATAATTATTACAAAGATTATTATTATCGTCAATTTATTCCATTTCTCTATCACAAACTGCGGTAAAGACTGAAACAAGCTCTTTCTCGTTCTTGTCTTCGCGAATGTATTGTTTTTTAAATTTTGGTTTTATGGACTGAAACATACGGACGTATGTCTCTTCGTGAGACCCTATCTCTTTAAGTTTGCGTTTTAGAGTCTTTTCTGCTGTCTCACCGAAAGCAACGTGCCACCAATATTCTGCTGCAATCTCTTTCTTTGAATCATAAATTATCAGTTGCACTGCAGGATGTAACAACTTATTTCCATTATGAATCTCAAGATGAAGAGCGCGTCCGATAATATTACCACGTTCATTTACAATGGGAAGAAACTCCGTAAAGTCATTTTGAGGAACTGGTCTGATTTGAGGTTTTCCATCATCAGTCTTCAAATTCCGTTCTCGTACAGACTCTAATCTTACACTATCAATTCGTGCCGATTCGTGTTGATTCACGAGCTTGCTTTTGTCCACTGATGCACACGAACTGACACTAATATTTACTTGTTCCGATTCGTGTTGATTCATGGTTTGAGTCGGTTGACTGTTGACTTCCTGCACTTCGATAATCTCTGTTCCTCTTGGCACTTTCACTTCAAACTTATCACCTTTCCCCTTCCCTATCAAAGCTTTGGCTATCGGCGAGATAAACGAAATCAAGCCTTTTGAAGCATCGGCTTCGTCAACGCCAACAATACGAATAACTTTATCGTTGTACTTAACATACATTCCGAAACTTACGACATCGGGATTGGCTTTGGTATTATCAATCAAGACTGCACTGTTGATGCGTTCTGATAAAAGTCGCATCTTAGCATCTAAATAGTTTTTGGTCACATAATTAGAGCCTGCGTCTGTCCATTCCTTTTTAAGCGTTTCCATCTCGTCGTGAAGTTTTTTCAGACCTTCCGGCGTGACGTAATTAGGAGTCCCCGATGGCAAAAAAGCTCTCGGCAACACCATCGGAACTTCTTCCTGATCACCTTCTTTGACAAAACCTCGACTCATTGATAATGCAGAATTTAATATTTAAAGTTTAGACTAGTTGAAAAGTTGATTAGTTTAAAAGTTTATGTTTATAAAATTATCAAAACTTGGCAACTTATCAACCGAAGACATGACGACTTAATTAAAAACAAGTTCTACCTTACCAATTTTGGTATCAACACATTCATAAGAGGCGGCGAAGTTCATTATGGCGTTCAATGCCCTCTTACTTGGTTTTTCGTTTCTGTAAGTCTCTTTAAGACTCTTTCTTATTTGGCTTTCTAGAGAATTTTCTGTTGAAAAATAAAGTGTAGATTTAATATCCATAGGCAAATTGTTTTGTTTCAAATTCACCTATCAAACGCAGGGATATAACACTTTATTATATCTAATCAGAAATTATTTATCGTAAGTGACAGATTTTTCTCTTTCGCCATTCTTCTGAGGTTGATAAGAGCATAGCGCATTCTTCCTAAAGCCGTGTTAATGCTGACATTAGTAGCGTCTGCTATATCTTTGAAAGACATGTCGGCATACATTCTCATATTCAAGACTTCCTTCTGTTCTTCAGGGAGAAAATCAATCATCTTGCGTAAGTCGCTATAAACTTGTTCCTCAACCATCTTATCTTCTACAGAAGCATCGGTATATTTCGCGTTATCGATGAAATCATATTCGTTACTGACGGCATCAACCATAGGAAGACGCTTCGATTTGCGGAAATGGTCTATGACAAGGTTATGAGCCACGCGCATCGCAAACTGAATGAACTTACCTTCTTCTTTGTAAGCACCAGCCTTGATGGTACGAATGACTTTTAAGAATGTATCCTGAAAAATATCGTCGGCAAGCTGTCTGTCCTTGACAAGCATTAATATATAGGAAAAAACCTTATTTTGATGACGCTCCATCAATAATTCAAAGCAGGCGACGTCACCTTCTCTGTAACGTTCAACCAATTCTTTGTCGCTTAATATTTCTAACATAATCTCTTTATTTCAAATTAAAAGAGTAGATATTAATCGATAGCGCGTCTCCTATATTTTTAGTTATACAATAAATTAAACTTTCTTCCGTAGAAAGTTCTGCAAATATAATAATCTTTTCGTTACTAACAAATGTTTTTTTCGTAAATTCGTAAACTTTTTTTCAGGCTTATAATTTTGGTAATTAATGAAGAGGTTAGAATCAATCAGCATACAGGGAGCAAGAGTTAATAACTTAAAAAACATAAATTTATGTATTCCCAAAAACAAGTTCGTAGTGATAACAGGCTTGTCGGGTTCAGGCAAGTCATCGCTCGCTTTCGACACTATTTATGCCGAAGGTCAGCGTCGTTATGTTGAAAGTCTTAGTGCTTATGCCCGTCAGTTTTTGGGACGTATGACGAAACCCGATGTCGATTTGATTACCGGACTGTCTCCAGCCATCGCGATTGAGCAGAAAGTCAACTCGAGCAATCCACGCTCTACAGTTGGCACAAGCACAGAGATTTACGAATATCTCAAACTTCTTTACGCAAGAATTGGTCGCACCTTCTCCCCTATCTCCAACACCGAAGTCAAACGTCATCAAATCAACGATGTGATAGATTTCATACTCGAGCAGAAAGGTTGCGCCGTTTATATTTTGTCGCCTATAATTTTGCCTGAAGGAAGAAAAATAGAAGAACATTTCAACATTCTTCTGCAACAAGGTTTTAACCGTCTTTACATAGAAAATAAGATGGTACGTATCGAGGATTTTCTCAAAGAAAAGAACTTCGACAATATTAATAATGTAAGGATTCTTATCGACAGATTGAAGGTCAACGACAAGACTTCTGAGTTGATTCCGCAGATTTCTGATTCGGTACAGACCGCCTTTTACGAAGGCAAGGACAGCTGCATCATATTGGTTGACAATACCGAACATTATTTCTCTTCACGTTTTGAAGCAGACGGAATAACTTTTGAGACGCCGACAACACATCTTTTTTCTTTCAATAATCCTTACGGTGCTTGTCCGAGATGCGAAGGCTTCGGCAGTATCATAGGCATCGACCCTGACTTAGTCATTCCTGATAAGTCATTGTCAATCTATGACAACGCTGTTTCTTGCTGGAGAGGAGAAAAGATGAGCGCGTGGCGCGACCAACTGATTCGCAACGCTCGTCATTTCGACTTTCCTATTCATAAACCATATTATGAATTAACGCAGGATCAGAAAGAGCTTCTCTGGACAGGCAACAGATATTTCGGAGGCATCGACGATTTCTTCAGAGAAGTTGAATCTCAATCATATAAGATTCAATATCGTGTGATGTTGTCGCGTTATCGCGGAAAGACGACATGTCCTGAATGTAACGGATTACGTCTCAGAAAAGAAGCCAATTACGTAAAGATAAACGGTAAGAGCATCACCGAGTTATGCGAGATGCCTTTATCGAAACTAAAAATATTTTTCGATGAATTGACTTTGACAAAGACAGAACACGACATTGCGGAGCGTCTCTTAACAGAAATTAAGAATCGTCTTAACTTCTTGATAGAAGTAGGTTTAGAATATCTCACCTTAAATCGTGCAGCCAACACTCTTTCTGGCGGCGAGGCGCAGCGTATCAACCTCGCGACTTCATTAGGCAGCACTCTCGTCGGCTCCACATATATCTTAGACGAGCCAAGTATAGGGCTTCACTCGCGTGATACGCAACGGCTTATAAAGGTCTTACGCAGATTACGCGACATCGGCAACACTGTCATCGTGGTTGAACACGACGAGGAGATAATTCGCAGCGCCGACCATATCATCGACATTGGACCTTACGCTGGCGTCAATGGCGGCGAAGTAGTTTTTGAAGGCGACATTGAGAAGATGATGAAAATAGACTCTGACAATGACAATGGAACTAGGTCAATGACGGCGAAATATATCTCAGGCAAGAAGCAGATTCCAGTTCCAAGCAGACGCCGTAAATGGAACAACGCCATCGAATTCATCGGATGCTGCGAACATAACTTAAAAAATATTAACGTCAAGATACCGTTGAACGTACTCACAGTGGTGACTGGCGTAAGCGGCTCCGGAAAATCCACATTGATTAATGACATCATCCACACATCTCTGAAGAAACATTTCGAAGGAACATCCGACAAGGTTGGCAGCTTCGGAAAGATACAAGGCAGCCTGATGGCGATACAAGGCGTAGAATATATAAACCAGAATCCTATCGAGAGGTCAACGCGTTCTAATCCAATGACGTATGTGAAAGCTTTCGATGACATACGACAACTTTTCATCGAGCAGAAACTTGCGAAGAATCGCGGATTAAAACCTGGATATTTCTCATTCAACGTAGCTGGAGGTCGCTGCGACAACTGTCAGGGCAGCGGTACACTGAAAGTGGAAATGCAGTTCATGGCTGACATTTATCTTAAATGCGACGTATGTAACGGCACACGTTACAAGGAAGAAGCTTTGGAGATTAAGTTTAAAGGCAAAAACATCAGCGACATTTTGAATATGAGTATCGATGAAGTCATCGATTTTATGGAAAGCAACAAAGAAGGTGAATTCAAAAACATCATAGAACGTATCATTGCGAAGATGACGCCATTGAGAGATGTGGGATTGGGTTATCTTCAAGCGGGGCAGCCATCGTCTACATTGAGTGGCGGG
The DNA here is from genome assembly GCA_045592965.1 of Bacteroidales bacterium. Classification (GTDB taxonomy): domain Bacteria; phylum Bacteroidota; class Bacteroidia; order Bacteroidales; family F082; genus Limimorpha. The sequence continues at coordinate 9,651 of JAZNVS010000105.1, forward strand.
GAAGCACAACGTATAAAACTCGCATCATTCCTCATAAACGGCACCAATGAGAAGCCCACATTATTCATATTTGATGAGCCTACGACAGGACTTCATTTCCACGACATCAACAAGTTATTGAAAGCTTTTGATGCATTAATTAACAATGGTCATTCGCTTATCGTGATAGAACACGATCCAGACGTGATAAAAGTAGCCGACTGGATTATCGACTTAGGACCAGAAGGAGGCGATAATGGCGGTGAACTCATTTTCGAAGGAACGCCTGAAGAACTGAAAAAATGCGAAAACTCGTATACCGCTAAAATCTTGAAAATATGATTTGTTGGAGTTATCCCTTCAGCAAATCGTATGTCAGATAGTCGGAGTCTTTCAACATTTCGAATATTTCTTGAGCATTGATCTTGCCTTTTTCCGGATGTAACGAACATACCATATCGTTCTTTCTGTCGACAAATCGCAATGAATATGGTTGATTACCTTTGTTCTTCTTTATTATATTAATAAATTCCTGAGTATTAATCTTGTCGAGTTTGTCGGTGAAGATGGTGAATTGCACCTCCCTGTTAGTTTTTTCCATTACGGATTCGAGAAGCTCAACTTTGGTAA
>JAZNVS010000106.1:0-19691 GCA_045592965.1 Bacteroidales bacterium
ACTTTCAATTATAATCATGTCGCCATTATCCAATTGAAGAGTATTGCAACAAAAAGAATTATCTATGCCATTAACGTATGCGTGAACATCCTGTGCAAACATAACATTGGCATAAAACATCAGGACGAGAAGAGTAATGAGGTTTTTCATAATGATATAGTTTTGAGAGTTTATTAATCTAATGGTTGTTGTCCTGGTGTATGGATGTACATATTCGTGTATTCTCCATAATACTGCTCTCCATTACTTAAAGTGATGTCCATTCTGTAATAGCCGGCATCATCTATAGTAAAGTAAGCATGATTAGGTGTCGAAAAGATATTGTCTCTATCTATATAGACACCGTTGGAATCCTTAATGACGACATGCGCTATTCCCACATTATCGTTAAAGGTGATAGTTAGAGTGTGAGCTGTAATGTCAGCCGAGATGGTTTCGGAACGTGATTCGGTACTGTTTTGGATATTTGAATAAGTACTATAAACTTCAATACCTTCTTTTGTAAATTTTTGCTTTGCTTCAAGTATTAACGAAACTTGTAAAAGCACTAACATTAATAAAACAGCTTTTCTCATACCGATTATTTTTTTCGCAAAAATAAAACGGAGATTATATTTTGTCAAGAGGAAATAATGAAACCAAAAATAGATACAATTTTGATTATCAATGATTAGTAATAAAATCAAGAAGGTATTTATACAAATTATCTTTTATATCTAAGCCTAATATTGTACAAATCTTATATTTTCTTTTCCTAATAGCTGCATAAGTAACCCCAAATAAGGATGATATTTGTTTGTTATTTAACCCTGTTATAAGCAAACTCAGATAATACATATCATCTTTCTTTAATTTTGGATATTTATTTGCAATGTCGCTAATCACATTATTAAGGTATTTATTGGCAGAATCTAACAATAACACGAACTCACCATGTTTTAAAGATGTAAGTTCTGAAGTATCTTTATTTTTAATAAACAATTCATTCACTTCATTAAAAATCTTACGACATATTTCAGATTGGAGATAATTGTTTAGATTGTAACCCTCACATTTATTTCTTTCTAACTTATTTTTAAGTTCTTCTATTTCAAGTTTATATTTTTCAATCAATTCTTCTTTATCTTGCAATTCCGAATTTTTATTCCTTATTTTACCTTCAGTTAGAGAATATTTAAAATTCAATTCCTGAATCAGTTTCTCTTTATGTTTTATCTCCTCCGTAATTTGGTCAATAATCTTGCTTTGGTAAACAAGGGATTTCTCTCTTTCTTCAAACGAATCTATAATTTTTTTATGTTTTCTTTTATATTTATACCTCACCAATAATGTTATGATAGAACTTAAAACAATAACGCAAGACAATAAGCTAACAATTATATTTATTCTTTTTCTATCTCTGATTAATTTTCTCTCTTGTTTTGCCTTGTCATACTTATTGTATAGACTCTGTATTTTACTTCTTTCTACACTATTGTTATTTATGTCGGCAACTGACAAATTCGCAACGATATTATCATAATATGATTTATTTACTGGGTCATCTAGAGAATCATATATTGCAGATAGTTTTATAGCAGTTGCTACCTTAGTATTAATATTCGAACTATTGATACTTTTATGTAGATACTTTATTGAATTGTCATAATCTTGATCTTCATAATACATTTCTCCTAATGTTAAATAATAAGAACCATCAAAACTATAACTTATCATCTTATCGAGATTATTGTTAATTATAGCGTACGCCGTATCCTTATCTCCCTGATAAAACAAAATCTTAGCAATGCATTTCTCAACATCCAATTTATTTGGCAAACTCGAATTGTATCTTAATGATTCATTATAATAATATAAAGCACTATCAAGTTTATTGGCAAGTTGATATGAATTACCTAACTCTTTAAGAACATTAGCCTTAAATGGTTTTTCATCAATTATCTCAACATATTTCAACGCTTTTCTGTATTTTGTAATTGCGAGGTCGCAATAGTTTTCGTTTAAGAACAATCTTCCGAGACGGGTGTAAGTTAAAGCTATGAAACGGAGTTTTTCGTAATCCTTTGGATAGTCAACAGACAACGGACAACAGTCAACAGTCTTTGGGTATACGGTATCAGAGTCGTTTTTTTTAAGTTCTGAAGTTTTGAGATTTTTCTTTAGCCTTTTGTCATTAGACTTTAGTCTTCTCTCAGATTTTGAGGTTTTCAGGTTTTCAGTTTCTAATTCTATCTCCATTATTTCAAGCGCTCTTAGATAATGTTCGCAGGCTCCGACGATGTCATCGCGTTCGGTGAGACCGACGGCGTGGTAGTAGTGAGCGCGAGCGCGTTGATTTTCTATGTCAACAGACAACGGACAACGGTCAACAGTTTTTTTGAGGCTTTGAGCTTCGTGCTGTGAGCTTTGAGCATTGCGCCCCTGCGACTTTAGCCTTTTCTCAGATTCTGAAGTTTTCATATTTTCAGATTCTAAAAAAGGCTCATTGCTCATGGCTCGTGGCTCGCAGCTGTCAAAAAACATCACCGCAGCTTTAACTTCTTCAAAATTATATTGCGGGAGGTAGTTTTTATAAAGAGAGTCGGCGAGATGGATTTGGTTTTCGAAGTATAAAATCTGAGAATCTGAGAAACTGAAAACCTGAGAAGGGCTTTGAGCTTCGAGCTGTGAGCTTTGAGCTTTGCGGAATCTCTGCTCATGGCTCATTGCTCGCTGCTCACTGCCTTTCCCAGATTCTGAGTTTTTCAGATTCTCAGATTCTAAAAAAGGAGTCTGTTGTCCGAGCAAAGCGAATAATATGTAAAACAGGAGTATTCTCATTGTCTCGCAAAGATAATGAAAAATAGCTACGGGCTAATAACTAATGACGAAAGATTTTTTCTTAATTTTGTCACCTCTGATATATCATAACTCTATGCAAAACGACAATGCAAAAATATTAGATCTCACATACGAAGCCGGGGCTATCTTATTGGAAAACGGTGCTGAGATTTCACGCGTTGAAGATACCATACCGGGCTGCTCGCCTCTTTCTTCTGCATCGTGATGTTCAAGCTCGGCTTCGGCACTCATCTCAGCAATATACGGTCAGATTCAGGTCTTAGACCCTATGATAGCATCATCCGACACCGCAGCTATGTACGTCCAACTGCCGGCATCTTGGTCGTGATGGAGATAAACAGCAAAAACAGAATCGGGAAACTATTTCTGAAAGATAAAAAAAGACGAAGGACTGCATAGAGCCTTCGTCTTTTTTTTAGCATTTAAGCTTAATCAATAAACTTTCAATTTGTCGCCTGTTTGTTGAATGATTGCTCTGTAGTAATCGTCGCTGAACTTAGGCTGTTCAACTTTTGGAGCGTAATATTTGTAATTCTTTGGAGTATCTTGCTTTGTCTTAACGTTGAAGTCCATATATTTAACGAATAAATATTTGTAGAACTCTCTCCAATCTGCTGTTAATTTCTCTGCTTCTTTGCTTGAGAATGAGGTGAGGAACTTCACTGCTTCAGCAGGATTCTCTTCGTATAACTTAGCTGCTTCTTCATCAATATCTTTTACTAATTCAACCCAACCTTGTTCGTATGCTGCTTGTCTCTCAGCGATTTCAGGGTGGATGTAGCTATATTTTGTATAAGCCCAGTTTGTCACTTGATTAAAAACCCAGAATGCTGCTGTCTCTGAATATTCCATAATATCGCCATTGCCTTCTCTGAAACAAAGTGGAATTTCTGTCATACATGTGTACATTGGACAATATACCGTGCTTGCTGCATCATCAACGCCGAACCAAATAATACCACCGATATTGTCGATAGTGTTAGGACGACATTGTGCTACGAAAGAGAAGCCTGTTTGTTGTGTTGCTGTAGCGCGTTCGTGAACATATTCAACGCCATCAACTTCCCAGCCCATTGGACGAGCTCTGTAAGGACAATGGAAAGGACCGCCGCCAATATCTTGGGTCATATCGAGTTCTGTTCCTTCCAAGTGGTCGCGCATAAATACCATCATATCCAAAACACTGACTTTCTCATTAGGTATAACCCAGAGAGGCATTCTGTTGGTTGGGAAATTTTCTGGAGTTTGAGCTTCGCCGCTTACGTAAGGTTTTGCACGATTGATGTTTCTACCTGTTGCATAGTCCCAATATTGATCCATGCCGTCAACAACTTGGTTGAACATAGCCCACACACGGATCTCGCAAGCACGTGCGCCACTGAAATCTACTGGAGCGTAAACATCTGAGAAAGAGAATTGTCCGTCAGGACCAGCATATAAGTTGTTTTTCTTTGCGAAAGAAATAACGTCGGCTGCATAAACACAGTCGATGTTAGGATCTGTCAAAAGTTTGTCGATGTGCTTTGAAGTGATACTGTTTTTGTTTGCTTTATTTGCCAATGGGAAAGTTGTGATACGAGCTTGGTTAGCGTGAGCTGATACGTAACCGTCTGGCACGCGGAGAGCTACCCAAACAGCGCCTTTCTCTTGACCTTTACCGATGAGTTCCATAATCCAAACTTCGTTAGGGTCAGCTATCGAGAAAGACTCACCGTCGCTCATATAACCGTAGTTAGCAACCAATTCAGCCATTGTCTTGATAGCTTCACGAGCTGTCTTACTGCGTTGTAATGTGATGTAAATCAAGCTACCGTAATCGATTAAACCATCAGGGTTACCGAGATTTGGAAGTCCGCCGTAAGTTGTCTCAGCAATAGCGAGCTGCCATTCATTCATATTACCTACAACATTGTAAGTGTGAGCCACTTCTGGAATCTGACCTAAATATCTTCCAGAATCCCAGTCATAAATATGTCTCATAGTACCTTCTGGATAATCTGCTGCTGGATAATGATACAACTCACCGTAGAGGACGTGTGAGTCAGCAGCGTATGAAATCATTGAAGAACCGTCGGCTGATGCGCCTGGTGTGATTAAGAAGTTTGTACATGCTTGCGCTGGTTTCATAAAAGAAACAATGCACATAATAGTTAATAGTGTCAAAAACTTTTTCATATCATTTAAATTTTAGAATGTTAATCAGTATGTTATAATATTTCTCTAATTTTCTTTTCATCTATTTCGAGTTGTTTTTTCAGAGCTTCCAAATCATCGAACTTCTGCTCTGCCCTGATTCTTGAAACAAAACGAATCTTTATGTCTTTATCGTATAAATCTTGGTCAAAATCAAAGATATGGACTTCGATATTTTCCACGTCATCATTATTGACAGTAGGTTTTCTTCCTATATACGTCATTGATTTATATGATACGTCTTCATAATCAACGTAGGTTGCATAAACACCAGGAGTCTCTATAAGACGGAATTCCTTCTTCACGTCAAGGTTAGCTGTTCTGTAACCAATCTCTCTTCCAATCTTTTTTCCCGATACTACTTTTCCGAGATAAGAATACTGATAACCTAAAAGCGCATTGGCATGAGCTACGTCGCCTTGTTTCAAAGCATGACGAATCTTGGTAGAACTGACAGCAATATTCTCTACATCTTGAGCCTTAATACGTTGTAATTCAAAATGATGTTTGCTTTTCATATCATGCAAAAGATTGAAGTCGCCCATTCTGTTTTTGCCGAAATGATGATCATAACCGATGACTATCTTCACAGGATTGATATTCTCTATGATGTAATCACGGATGAAACTCTCAGAAGAAACGCGTGAAAATTCTTTTGTAAAATTCACAACAATCACATTATCAATACCCGACTCTTCAAAAAGTTTAAGTTTCTCTTCTTGTGTTGTTATAAAACGAAGGTTTGAGCTGTCGATGTTCAGGACCTGACGAGGATGCGGATAGAAAGTTATCACAACAGTCTCACCGCCAATAGACTTCGCCGATTTTATCATATCGTTGAAGATTGCTTTATGTCCTAAGTGAACACCGTCGAAAGTGCCAATAGTGACTATAGCATTGGGTACTTTTACAAAGTCGGAGAAATTATTGTAAACCTTCATATCTTAAAATTCTCAATAATGTATTTAGCAATCTGCACTGCATTAGTGGCAGCGCCTTTTCTGATATTGTCGGAAACCACCCAGAAATTCAAACCTTTATCTATGCTGAAGTCGCGACGGATACGACCAACGAAAACCTCGTCTTTGTCGAACGCCATCATAGGTGTTGGATATTTGCTCTCTGCAATATCATCATAAACTATAACGCCTGGCGACTTCGACAAAACATCTCTAACTTCATTTAAATCAAACTGTTGTTCAAACTCAACATTTATACTTTCAGAATGTCCTCCATAAACAGGAACTCTGACAACAGTTGCAGTCACCGCGATGTCGGAATGTAATATTTTGTTGGTTTCAAAAACTAGTTTCTCTTCTTCGGCGGTGTATCCGTTTTCCATAAAAGAACCTCCGTGAGGAATCACATTCTCATGAATCTGACAAGGATACGCTGGATTATCAGACACTTCGCCTCTTTGTTCGCAGGCGAGTTGGTTGAGACCTTTTTGTCCGCTGCCGCTCACCGACTGATAAGTTGAGATTACCAATCTTTTTGCGTTATATCTTTTGTGCAAAGGAGCCAATGCCATCAGCATGCAAATCGTTGTGCAATTGGGATTTGCAATAATATGATTGCCGATGCTAATATCAGCAGCGTTAATTTCCGGAACTACCAAAGGAATATCTTTATCTTTACGCCAAGCTGAGCTGTTATCAATAACGTATGTACCTTTCTCTGCAAACCTCTTGGCATACATAAGCGACACTTCTGCGCCAGCCGAAAATATAGCAATGTCAGGTCTCTCTTCAATGGCATCTTCTATAGAGACAAGTGTATGTTCTTTTTCCTTAAAAAATATCTTCTTGCCAACAGACTTCTCCGATGCTGCTACAATCAACTCGTCAATTGGCAGATTCCGCTCCGCCAAGACCAGCAACATCTTCTGACCGACCAATCCAGTAGCTCCAATAACAGCAATTTTCATCTTAAAAAAAATTAACTAAAATTTTTATTTAATAATTATTAACAAAAACAGCCTTTTTACTACTACATTTCTCTCTTTTTCGACTAAAAATATCAGATAATTAATACAAAAGTTAAAAATAGTTAAAAACCAAGAACTTAAAGAAAAAAGCTGTACTTTTGTGCAAAAATACGAATTTATTAGCAATCTTAAAAGCGTAAATTGTAAAAACCACAAAACTATGAAACCGATTTTATTAATACTCGTTTTGTCGAGCATAATTAACTTATGTCATTCGCAAGTCATCGATGATTTTTCCGATGATAATTTCAATGAAGCTCCTTCTTGGTTTGGAAACGACAGTCTTTTCATTATCAATGATGAACAACAACTGCAACTAAATGCTAACGAAGGTGGCAATTCTTGTCTTTCTGTTTGTTATAATAAAAACGATGAGATGGAATGGCGTTTCTGGATTAAAGAAAAATTCTCACCTTCGGCAAATAATTATTGTGATGTGTATTTATATAGCGACAGTCGAGATTTAAAAACAGCCAACCTTGGATATATACTACGTTTTGGAGAATCGGGGAGCAACGACGTTATTGAACTGCTGCGACTTGATAACGGTAAACTTACAAGTATTTGCCGTGGCTCAGATACGTTTATTGCTTCTTCCTTCTCCACTTTTATCAAAGTAACTTACGACAATTCTAAAGAATGGAAAATCTTCGTCGATAAAAAAGGTGAAGATGTCTTTAAATTAGAAGCCAATAGTTTTGATGATGAATTTCAAGAACTTAACAGCGAGACTTATTTTGGTTTTAATTGCACCTATACAAACGGCAACGTAAAGCAATTCTACTTTGACGATATTTATATAGGTGAAAAAATCATCGACAGCATCGCACCTAATTTGATTAGCTGTGAGGTTGAAGACGATTATCATCTGAAATTGATATTCTCCGAATCTATAAGTGAAGAATCTGCTCTTAACACAAATAATTACATCATTGAAGACCAAGACATTCATCCTGTTAACATTTATTATGGAGATAATTTTTCTACAATAGTTTTAGAATTTGAAGATGTAATTCCTGAAGAAATATATCTCACTTTAAAAATAGAAAACATTGAAGATTTTGAAGGTAATAATTGTGAAGAGATAAAACATACGTTTTTATATTACAAAGCAAAACAATACGATATAGTAATCAACGAGATAATGTCGGATCCGTCGCCTCCCATCGAACTTCCGGAATATGAATATGTTGAATTGTATAATAATTCAGGATTCCCGATAAACCTAAAACATTGGACATTTGTCATTGGAAACACTGAATATATTATAGAAGATAACATTGAAATTCAATCTGATGAATATCTTCTCTTGTGTCATACAGACGCTACAGAACTACTCTCTGATTCAGGAAGATTCATAGGTTTCATTTCATTTCAAGTTACAAATTCTGGTACAAGTTTATCGCTACTTGACAAAAAAGGCGAGCTCATTTCATCAGTAGAATTTGATGTTTCTTGGCATGACGACAATTACAAAAAAGACGGAGGTTGGTCGCTAGAACAAATTGATTATGATAATCCTTGTGCTGGAAAAGCCAATTGGAGGAGTTCTTGCGACGAAATGGGAGGCACGCCTGGCAGAGAAAATTCTATCAAAGCGACAAATGTGATTGTTCCAAAAATAGAGTGCGTCAATCCTGTTTTCAACAATATGGTAGAAGTATTTTTCAATCAGAATATGAATTTGGAGAGTTTGCAAAACACTGAAAACTATTTCATTAAAGAAATGCAGGTTCATCCTTCGAAATTATTATTTCTACCAAACAGATTTGATTATGTTGAACTTATTTTTGAGCAGGAATTTTCGGAAAACGAATTATACACTTTGAATGTTAATAATGTGCGTAATTGTAAAGATGTAGGGTTAGATGATGAAAACAACATAGTTTTTGGTATTCCGCAGCGTCCCGAGCATAAGGACATTATTATCAATGAGATATTATTTAACCCTATCAGTCCAGGTGTCGATTATGTTGAACTTTACAACCGTTCAGAGAAAGTAATAGATTTAAGTAAACTACTGATTGGCAATATAAAAGAAAGTTTTCCCAATCCGCCAGACACAATAGTAAAAACGATTTGTGATAATAGCAGAATCTTTCTTCCAGATTCATATATCTTACTTTCCACCAATGGAGAAATAGTCAAATATCAATACGATTGTGAATCTGATAATTACATCGACTTAGAATCATTTCCTTCGCTTCCCAATGAAGAAGGACGCGTAATTATCTGCAATAAAACAAAAGAAATAATCGATGAGGTTTATTATTCCGACAAGATGCACTATGATTTGTTAATTGAAACGCAGGGTGTTTCATTAGAACGCATCTCTTTCGAAAACTCGTCTTCAGACGAAAACAACTGGCACTCTGCATCCTTCGATATCAACTATGGGACGCCAGGATATAAAAACTCCATGTCGGTTGATTATGTTAAAACAGAAAAAGAAAAGTTCAGCATCGTTCCGGAAATATTCTCTCCCGACGGCGATGGTCTCGATGATAACTGCGCCATTTTTTATGAGTTAGAAGAAAATGCTTCTAGTATAAATATCACAATTTTCAATTCTAAAGGACTTTTGGTGAAAAGTCTATTAAACAATAGCTTGACCGACAGAGAAGGTTTCTTGACATGGGATGGCTGCGATGATGACAAACATAGAGTTGAACCTGGAATTTATATCATCCAGATTGAACTCTTCGATTTGGAGGGAAATGTTGAAAGAAAAAGAAAAGTCGTTGTTGTTGCCACAAAATAAAAAAGTCGGCACTAAGACCGACTTTTCCATATCATTTTATGATTTCTTAGAATTTGTAAGAAACACCGATTGCACCGTTGTTTGAAGAACCTAAACCAAATTCTAAGTTAACACCAATGTTACCAAAATAGTAACGAGCGCCGAGTTGTCCACCAATTGCAAAGTTTCTACCTAATAAGCCTAAGTTCAAGCCAACGTAAGTATCTAAGTTATTTACAAATTCATAGTGGAAATTACCTCTTGCTCCCAATGAAAGATGCATACCGAGACCACCATCAACTTCATCATACATGTATACACCAACTTCACCACCAACAGAAACTGCTGCATTACCATTGATGAAACCGCTTACTACACCATAATCCAAAGCGAGATCGATAGGCACACCATGATTACTGAAACCAACTCTTGCACTACCAACGAGTTGACCTTTGCTCATAGTTGATTGTGCTTGAACGCCTAAACCCAAGAAGCAGAACACTGCTACTAAGAATAAAAATTTTTTCTTCATGACTTTTAAATTTAAGTTAACTTTTATTTTTCGCTTACAAAAATAACATTTTTTTCATAATCAAAACAATTTTATTGCTAAATTTGCGCCCTAAAATTAAAATAAGATGTCAAAAATTTTTGGTTCATTAATGAAGACTGTCTATTCTGTTGGTAATATTCCTATTGACATCAAACAGAAGAGATTAGACCCTATCAAAGCACAAACAAAAGAATTAAAGAAATTGCTCAAGAAAGCTTCATGTACCGCTTTTGGAGAGCATTATCGTTTTGACGAGATTCTCAAGTCAGATGATATTTTTGATGCATATAGAAAAAATGTTCCGATTTTCGATTACAATTCGATGTATAAAAATTGGTGGTTCCGAGCCCTAAACGGAGAAACATACGTTTCGTGGCCTGGTAAGATAAACTATTTCGCGCTGAGTTCAGGAACATCTGAAGCATCGAGCAAGTTCATTCCTATTACCAACAATATGTTGAGTTCAATCAAAAGAGCAAGTCTTCGACAGATTCTTGCCGCTACAAAATATGACTTTCCTTTAGATTTCTACGACAAGGGATTCCTTATGATTGGCGGCAGTACACATCTTCAATACAATGGAACATATTATTCAGGTGACTTGTCTGGTATCTCAGCAGCGAAACTTCCATTCTGGTTTGAATATTTTTATAAACCAGGAAGAAAGATTTCTAGAACAACAGATTGGAATACAAAGTTAGACGAGATGGTAAAGAAAGCTCCATCATGGGATATCGGCGTTCTCGTTGGCGTCCCATCATGGGTACAGATTTTATTAGAAAGAATCATCAAAGAATATAACTTAAACACAATCCACGATTTATGGCCATCATTGTCGGCATACGTTCATAGCGGCGTAGCATTCGCACCTTACGAAAAAAGCTTTGAAAAACTATTCGGCAAACCTGTTGTTTATAGCGAAAGTTATTTGGCTTCAGAAGGTTATATCGCATATCAAGTCGACCTCAACAAACGTATAATGCAACTTATTATCGACAACGGCATCTACTACGAATTTGTTCCTTTCAACGAAAATAACTTCGACGAGGACGGCAATATAAAAACAGACTGTCAGTCTCTTACATTGGAAGAGGTAGAAGAAAACGTCGACTACGCTATCTTACTCTCCACCAACGCTGGAACATGGAGATACCTCATCGGTGATATGATAAAATTTGTCAATAAAGAAAAATGTGAAATAATAATCACTGGAAGAACCAAACAATTCTTAAGCTTAGTAGGTGAACATCTTTCTCAAGACAACATGAATCAAGCCATTGAGAATGTAGCTAATGAATTTAAAATAAACATTAACGAATTCACAGTCTCTGGATTCCGCAATGGCAATACTTTTGCCCATCACTGGTATATAGGCTGCAATGAAGACATTGACAAAGAAAAACTCATCAACAAAATAGACGAACATCTTAAAGTATTAAACGACGACTATCGTGTTGAAAGAGAGGAAGCTTTGAAAGATTTATATATCGACATCATTCCTACTCAGGCGTTTTACGAGTTCATGGAAAAGACAGGAAAAATAGGAGGCGCTACAAAGTTCCCACGCGTATTGAAAGGAAAACGTTACGAAGATTGGAAACAATTCATCACGTCATTAAACCTTGACAAATGATTTTTCTTGAAGGCATAATTGTCGGACTTTCTCTTGCCCTGATAATGGGCTTCGGACCTTCGTTCTTCACTCTGATTCAGACAAGTATCAACAGAGGATTCAAGTCGGCCATGTTGCTTGATGTCGGCATAATACTCAACGACATCTTGATTGTAGCATTGACAACAATGACCAATATACAATTCAACATCACAAACGACAACGGCTTGATTTATGCAGGGATAAGTGCTGGTATCATATTAATTATTTTTGGTATATATAATTTCACATTATCGCCGCAGAAAATCATCAACATCAGTGAAAACAACAATAAGAAAATAGCGATGATGAATGGAAAGTTAGATAATGAACCTAAATGGTATGTGTATATCAGCAAAGGTTTCATCATAAATATCTTCAATCCTTTTGTATGGATTTTCTGGTTAACGTGTGTTGCTACAGCATCAAGCAATTTCGGAGGTAACAAATATTCCTTGCTTATTTTTTTCACGGGAGTCTTTGCGACGGCTTTATTTTTTGACATCTTAAAAGCCTTAGGAGCATATTCGCTCAAGAGATTCTTTACTGAAAAAATGATGAAACTTTTAAACCAGATAACGGGAGGTGCTCTTGTTATTTTTGGTCTATATCTAATTGTCAGAGTTATATTTTTCCCACTCTAAAAATTGACATCGTCTTCATCAAACTTAATGTCCTTCACATTAAGTTGAAGACTTGTCTTGCCTTGCCAGAAATTCTTCTCTATGCAATAACATATAGAGAAAGGTTCTTTTGAACGCACCCTCTGATAGTCGCTGCCTTTTTGGAAAGCTATTCCTGCAAACACCAATTCTGCATCATGAGCCTGAACCATGCTAAGCTTCAAATGCTTCTGATTTCCTACCGGACGCGACAAACCTGTGTCTACCACATTTCTCGACAAGAAAACTGGAGCCATATTTCCAGGTCCAAAAGGCGCGAATTGCTTCAATACTCTGACAAATTTAGGATTTATATCTGAGAAATCTATCTCCAAATCTACATTAAGCTCAGGAATAAGTTCTTCATTATCCAGGTTGCTCGATACATATTCCTCAAAACGTCGCGAGAACTCTTCAAGATTTTCTGGTTTTAGAGAGAGACCAGCTGCATATTTGTGACCTCCAAAATGTTCCAACAAATCAGAGCAATTGTCTATTGCATCGTAGATGTCGAAATTCTTTATAGAACGAGCCGAACCTGTTATAAGATTATTTGACCTTGTCAAAACAACAGTCGGTCTATAGTAACTATCTGTAAGACGTGAAGCTACGATACCGATAACTCCTTTATGCCAATTCTCATTGAAGATGACAGTACTTTTTGCATTAAGCAGTTTCTCGTTTTCTTCAATCATGGCGAGTGCTTCTTCTGTGATTTTGTTATCGAATTCGCGACGTTTGACATTTAAGTCATTGATAGAACTCGCCAATTTATCAGCATGCTCTTTTCTTTCTGCTATAAGCAATCTAACCGAATCGCTGGCTTTCTCAAGACGACCTGCAGCATTAATTCTAGGTCCAATCATGAAAACCAAATCACTTATGGTCACCTCTTTATTAAGTACATTCTGAGGATGCTCCGAGTCGGACGATGGCTCTTCTTCAAGACGATATACATTAGCATGACTCAAAACAGCTTCCAATCCTGGACGTGGATTCTTATTGATAAGCTGCAAGCCATAATAAGCCAACACTCTGTTTTCACCAGTGATAGGAACAATATCCGCAGCAATACTAACAGCAACTAAATCAAGGAGCTCATAAACTTCTTCTATCGGACGCTTCAAACTCATCGACAATGCTGTTATAAGTTTAAAACCAACACCACATCCCGACAACTCTTTATAAGGGTATTGACAATCGGAACGTTTAGAGTCGAGAACCGCAACAGCATTTGGGATTTCATCGCCTGGTCTATGATGATCACATATAATAAAATCAAGATTACGACTATTGGCATATTCTATTTTTTCCACAGCCTTGATACCGCAGTCTAACACTATCACGAGACTAAATCCGTTATCTGCCGCATAATCAATGCCTTTATATGATATTCCGTAACCTTCTTCGTATCTATCTGGAATATAGAAAGCTATTTTTTTCTTATTGATGAAATTCTTAAGATAGGTGTAAATCAAGGCGACAGCTGTCGTTCCGTCAACGTCATAATCACCATAAATCAATATCTTCTCGCCTTTATCACAAGCCTCCTTGATTCTCTCCACCGCCTTATCCATATCTTTCATCTGAAATGGATCATGAAGATGTGTTAAAGAAGGACGGAAAAAGTCTTTCGCATCATCATAGTTCTCAATACCACGTTGGACAAGCAATGTAGAGAGATTTTCATCAATGCCTAAGACATTTGATAAATTCTCAACAACTTGTTTGTCAACACTTTTATTTATAATCCAACGTGTATTCACCATAGAAAATTTGAACTTGTAAAATTACAACAAATTATTCCTTTTAACAAGTTTTTTTCGTGAAAATTATATAAAAAAATATCTGTTTAATATTCAAAGATTTATAGTAAATTGCTAAATAAAAATCATTTTCAAAGGTTGTATTACCAAGTAAAAACCATTGATTATTTGTTGAAAAAACTTTTTAAAAAAGTTCTGGAAACTCTTTTATAAATAAGATATATTTCTTATTATTGCAATATGTTTAACTTTAAATTGATAGTCCCTTGAAAAAGATTAAAACTTGTTTAATATCAGTCTTTTATAAGACAAATTTAGATAAAATTGTTGCCTTATTGAAGGAACAAAATGTTCAAATTTACGCAACAGGCGGAACATACGATTTCATCAAAGAACTCGACGATTCTGTTAAGACAATCGAATCTTTAACAACATATCCATCAATCTTAGGTGGTCGTGTAAAAACTTTACATCCAAAAGTATTCGGTGGCATCTTAGGTCGCTTACAAAACGAAAAAGACGTCGAAGAGATGAAACAATACGAAATCCCAGCTTTCGACCTCGTAATAGTTGACCTTTATCCTTTTGAAGAAACAGTGAAGAAAACTGACGACCCTGCACAAATTATCGAGAAGATTGACATAGGCGGTATTTCATTGATTCGCGCTGGTGCTAAAAACTTCAACGAAGTCGTCATCGTCCCTGATTCAAAATATTATCTTGAATTTATGGAACTCTATAAAAATCAGGATGGTTGTACAAGCATAGAAGACCGTAAACGTTTCGCTAAATACGCTTTCGCAACAAGTTCACATTACGACGGAATGATTTACGATTGGTTTGCAAAAGACTCAGAATCACAAGATTTAAATATCCATATCGACAGTCGCAGTGAATTACGCTACGGAGAGAACCCTCATCAAAAAGCTACTTTCTACGGAAAATTAGACGAGGTATTTGAAAAGCTTCATGGCAAAGATTTGTCCTACAACAATCTGTTAGACCTCGAAGCAGGTCTTAATCTGATTCGTGAATTCGACGAACCAACATTCGCCATCTTAAAACACAACAACCCTTGTGGCATCGCTTCACGCAACACAATTGCAGAAGCTTATCAAGCAGCTTTGGCTGGCGACCCAGTATCGGCCTTCGGTGGCGTCTTTGTAAGTAACAAAAGTATTGATATTGAAACAGCTAACGAAATAAACAAAATATTCTTTGAAGTAATCGTTGCTCCTGATTATGAAGAAGGCGTATTAGACATCCTCTTCGCTAAGAAAAACAGAATCGTTTTGAAACTCAAATCAAACGATTTCCCAACAAAGGTTTATAAATCAGCTCTCAACGGTATCTTGATGCAAGAGCGCGACCTTCACACAGAAACAGCAGAAGATTTCAAAGCCGTTACAAATAAAAACATTGAAACTCAAGAAATTGAAGACTTAATCTTCGCTAATAAGATTGTTAAACATAGCCGTTCCAACGCTATCGTCCTCGCCAAGAACAAACAATTATATGCTTCTGGTATAGGTCAAACATCACGCGTTGATGCTTTGAGACAAGCTATCGAAAAAGCACATTCTTTCAACTTCGACCTCAACGGCGCTGTTTTGGCATCAGACGCATTCTTCCCATTCGCAGACTGCGTTGAAATAGCTCATAACGCAGGTGTTACAACAGTTATACAACCTGGTGGTTCGATAAAAGACCAAGACTCTATCGACTATTGCAACGCCAACAACATGGCTATGGTATTCACTGGCTATCGCCACTTTAAACATTAATTAAATTGAAACAAAATGGGACTATTTTCATTTTTCAATAAAGAATTAGCAATAGATTTGGGCACAGCCAACACTGTCATTATCTACAATGATAAGGTTGTTGTTGACGAGCCTTCTATCGTTGCCATACAAAGAGACACTCAAAAAATCATGGCTGTCGGCAAACGTGCCATGATGATGCATGGAAAAACTCATGAAAATATAAAGACTATCAGACCATTACGTGATGGTGTCATTGCCGACTTCCAAGCAGCAGAATACATGCTGAGAGAGATGATAAGAATGATAAACTTCCACAATAGCATCTTCCCTCCTGCATTAAAAATGGTTATCTGTATCCCTTCTGGTATAACAGAAGTAGAAGAAAGAGCTGTAAAAGATTCAGCAGAGCAAGCTGGTGCTAAAGAAGTTCGTCTTATCCATGAACCAATGGCAGCTGCTATAGGTATCGGCATAGATGTTCTTGAACCAATGGGTAATATGATTGTCGATATAGGCGGAGGTACAAGTGAAATCGCCGTTATTGCTTTAGGTGGTATCGTCAATAATAAGTCAATCCGTACCGCTGGTGATGATTTCACCGACGAGATTGTGGAATATATGCGTAAGCAACACAATATGTACGTCGGTGAAAGATCAGCAGAAATGATTAAGATTGAAGTAGGTTCAGCCTTGACAGAACTCGACAATCCACCAGATGAATATGCCGTTCATGGTAGAGACCTGCTCACAGGTATCCCAAAAGAGATTAAGGTAAATTATTCAGAAATAGCATATTGCTTAGACAAGAGCATATCAAAGATAGAAACAGCTGTGCTTAATGCATTGGAACAAACACCTCCTGAATTAGCAGCCGACATCTATCGTACAGGTATTTACCTCACTGGCGGCGGCGCTTTGTTACGTGGACTTGATAAACGTCTCCATGCTAAGACAAAGTTGCCAATCCACGTAGCAGAAGACCCATTGAGAGCTGTTGCTCGCGGCACCGGTATCGCTCTTAAGAACTTCGACAAATTCCCATTCCTGATTAAATAATCTGGATTGAAAAGTCATGTATAGCTTACTAAAATTTTTAAAGAAATATCATTATATCTTACTGTTTTTGATATTGGAAGTGTTGTGTGTCACGATGTTGATAAAAAACCTTCCATATCAAAAACGTAAATTGACTAAGATCGGAAATGCTATATCAGGCAGTTTCTTTAAGACAAAAACCAATTTTACTGACTATTTCTCCCTTAAAGAAGAAAATAAGTTGATGCTTGAGCATAACGCTATGCTTATGAGTGAGTTGTATAAAATCAATGCTGACACAAATCTTGTATGTGATTCTTTGTCGCACGATTTTAACTTCATTCCAGCTAATGTTATCAATAATAGCATCAATTATGTTAATAATTATTTGCTTATCGATAAAGGAAGAAAAGACGGTCTTAAAAAGGATATGGGCGTGATATGCGAAAAAGGCGTTGTTGGAAAAATCGTAAATGTGACGGAGAATTACGCATCCGTGATGAGCATGTTACATTCATATTCTGTTATAAGTGCGAGATTTACAGATAATCAGCATATTGCAAATGTGAGCTGGGGTAATACTGACTATCGTTATGGAACGGTGAGTGATATTCCATTGCATCTGCATTTAAAAAATGGCGATACTCTTGTAACAAGTGGTTTCTCAAATATTTATCCTTCTGATATTATGGTCGGAACTATTGAGGAAATGCTTGATAAGGAATCAAAGGATTTCAATACAGCAAAAATTCGTTTTTCGACCAACTTCAGTACTTTACGTCACGTTTTTGTGATAGAGAATTTGCATGAAACAGAAATAGATTCACTCACCATAAATCAATGATACGATGAACAATAGATTGATAATAAATTTTTTACGTTTCGTTGGCTTGCTTCTCCTGCAAGTGTTGGTGATTGATGATATTCGTCTTGGTTATTATATTCATCCTTACGTTTACGTCTTGTTTATCTTCTTGTTGCCATTCAACATTCCTAATTGGCAATTGCTTTTATCAGGTTTTGCAATGGGTTTTGCCGTCGATTTATTTAATGGCACGCCAGGTTTAAATGCTTCAGCAACAGTGTTTATGGCTTTCATAAGACCTTATGTGATTAATGCGATGACAAGAAGAAATGATATTAACGAAAATGAGGAACCTTCACTCGACAATATGGGTGCAGGTAGGTTTATTGTATATTCCTTGCTTATGCTTTTGGCTCATAACATGCTGTTATTCATGTTGGAAGCATTTAGTTTTAAACTATTCGGCATAGTATTGATGCAAACATTATTGAGCGTTTTAAGTTCTTTAATGTTAATAATTATTATACTTTTGTTATTCAAGAAAACTAAAAAGAAATTAATATAAAATTATAGTTATGAAAATTAGATTGTTGTCATTTGCTTTAGCTTTGTTAGCTATGGCTTCATGTAGTAAACCTACATTTAATGTTAAGGTTGAACTTCAAAATGCAGAAGGTAAAAAGATCTATTTGCAGAAATTTTTGAAGAATGAAAAGATTGTCATTGATTCTGCAGTGATGCAAGATAATATGGTTAATTTCATTGTGGAAAATGATGATCCTTCAATACATTATTATTTGATAATCAAAGATCTAAATCCTATTCGTTTTTTTGCTGAAAATAATGATGTAAAAATTGTTGGAGACGTAAAAAGCAGAGAAAGTTTTAATATTATAACTGATTCACATGCCCAACAGCTTGTAAATGAATATAATGCTGAGTATAAAAAACTCAATGAGCAGTTTAATGAAGTAAGAGATAAATATTATTCGTCTGCACAGAATAACGATGAAGTTGCAAGGGAAAAAATAGGAGCTGCATACGAACAGATGGAGAAAAATCTGACCAATTACAGAAATCTTTTCTTGACAAAAAATAAAAGCAGTATCGTTGCACCTTATATTTTGTACAATAACCGTTACAATTATGAATTAAATGAACTTGAAGATTTTGTCAATAGTTTTGAATTAAAGGAAGAAACAGTTTATACACAATTGTTAAACGAGTATATAGCTAAGCTTCAACGTGTTGATATTGGTCAGCCATACTTGGATTTTACGCAGGAAACACCAGATGGTTATCTGTTGTCATTGTCGGAACTTGTTGGAAAATCGAAGCTTTTATTGGTAGATTTCTGGGCTTCATGGTGTGGTCCTTGTCGAGCTGAAAATCCTAATGTTGTGTCTGTTTACAAAGATTATCACGAAAAAGGCTTTGATGTGTTGGGTGTTTCTTTGGATATGGAAAAGGCTAACTGGATAAGAGCTATCAATAGTGATGGACTTATTTGGCATAACGTTTCTGATTTGAAATATTGGAATAATGCTGCCGCTAAAGATTATGCAATTTCATCTATCCCAAGTAATATTCTTCTCGATGAAAATGGAATTATTATCGCTAAAAATTTAAGAGGTGAAGATTTGAGAAATAAAGTTGAAGAAATCTTGAATAAGTAATGATTATGGAAAAAGA
>JAZNVS010000107.1:0-8612 GCA_045592965.1 Bacteroidales bacterium
GACTGCTGGCGATAAGGATAAAACTGATCGCCATTACGAGGCATCTCTTCGTTGGCACAGAAAACAGCCATGGAATTTTTCGCCATCTTCTCAGCGAAGTTCTTCCTGTTATTTATGAAAAGGGTGTTATCTATATTCATTTATTTTAAGTTTTAGAGTCGCAAGGTCGCAGAGTTTTATACAAAAAAACGCAAAGTTGCAGAGAATCATATTTTAAGATTTATCACTCCACCACTTTGCGTCCTTTAGACTTTATGTCTTTATGACTTATTATAATAATTTAAAGCCTAATGTAACAGTGAAGATATTTTGTTTTGTATCGTCATCAAGCTCAAACTCTCCAACTCCAGGTATCTCAATCTCATCGTCGAAAGCATCTGTCAAACCTAAGCTATAGTTGATATCCAAAGTAAAGCGCCACACATCAACACCAAGGTTAAGAGCTGCACCTAACGTCATTTCTTCATTAGGAGAAGTGTTATTTGTTACATAACTCGTTCCATTACCTATAGGACTCGGATAAACATATTCAGTTCCACCTACAGCAAAATAAAACACAGGACCTACATTGGCTCTCATCTTAATCAAATCTAAGTCAAGGAATTGATATCCTAGAAAAATAGGAAGAGCCAAATTAGCTTGGTTGATAGTGAATGTTGGATTTAAAGCCGGATTATCGATACCAAAATTATCTCCTAACACACTGACTTCAAAGACTTTACCCGATTTGAAATATAAAAGCTCAGGCTGGACGATAAATTTCTTGATGGTCACACGACCGAAAACACCGAATGTCATATTGCCTTTGAAACTCGATTTGATGCTTTGCTTATCTAAAGATAATTTTGTTGCTTGGTAACCTACTTTAGGACCTACACAGATGTCAAATTGCGCATTAGCGATTGTTGCCACGAAAAGCGCAGCGAATAATAACAGTACTTTTTTCATTTTTGTTCTTTTTTAAATTTACCACAAAGATAACGAAAAATTATTAAATAAAGTATTTTGCAATTATTTTAAAAAAAAATTGTAATTTAGTCGTTTAAAATTTAGTTCAATATGAAAAAGATATTTTTAACACTAGCTTTAGTTATAACTCTGACCACCAGTGTATTAGCACAATTCAAACCATTTCAATTCGGATTAAAGGTTGAGCCAGGAATAGGCTGGGCAAAACTCAATTCCGATAATCTGATCAAAGAACCTAATGATTTTTCTTTTAACTGGGGCTTCGTTGGCAATTTCTATTTTGTTGAAAATTACGGCTTCTCCACAGGTTTTAACATTAAATATATTGATGCATTATACTCATATAATAATGAAAACCAACAGATTATAGATTGTAATATTAAAAACCAATATCTAGAAATTCCTCTTAGTCTTATGATGAGAACAGAGAAAATCGGTGACCTTAGGATAACTGGTAACATAGGTTACGGATTAGGAATAAAACTTAACAGCAGCGATAAACATATTGACAATCAAGGTAATGAACTTATGATAGACAATGAATTTAACTCATTGCGACATGCTCTTATCGTTAAATTAGGTGTAGAATATTATGTGTATAAATCAAGTTGTATCACAGCATCTTTGGTCTTTAATAATAATTTCGTTAACATTTATAAAAAAAACAACGCTCTTAATCAAGATGTTATGCTAAACAACATTGGCATCGAGATAGGATTCTTATTTTAATTAAAATGAAGATAACATTAGCTCAGATAAACTTCATCGTCGGCGACATTGATGGCAACAAGGAAAAAATCATCGCCGCAGCTCAACAGTCGAAAGGTTCTTCTTTAGTGGTATTTTCGGAATTATCGCTCTGCGGTTTCCCTCCTTCTAATCTATTAGGATACACCGATTTCATAGAACGTTGCGAGAAAGCCATCGACGAGATAGCTGAACGATGTGACACCATACCTCTATTAATAGGCGCGCCTGTAAGAAACACTTCCGGTAAAGGCAAGCCGCTCTTCAACGCCGCCATTTTCTTACATCAAGGCAAACGACAGATCTTCAAAAAGAAAAACGTAGGTTTAACAAATTATTTCGAACCTGCCGACGAAACAAACATACTTCAACTCGGTTGTATGAAAGTCGCAGTCACTATTGGCGAAGACCTTTATAATATTGGTGAAGACGAATTCCTGATGACAAACCGCATCGACGACTTTGAAGAGAAACCTGAGATTATCGTCAACCTCGCCGCCGACCGCTTCGACTATCAACGTGCTGCCAAGAGAAGAGAGATTCTCCGCATGACAGCCCTAAAACACGAGATACCATTGATTTACGTCAATCAAGTCGGTGGGAACGCCAATCTCATCTATGACGGAGGCTCCATGGTCTTCGGTTATATGGGCTACGTCATCAAAAGTCTGCCTTTCTTCAAAGAGGAAATATCGACTTTCGACTGCGAGCTTTTCATCTCGATGAAGAGAGAAGACAATCAGCTCATTCCTTCAAAGATGGAACTCATCCACGACGCTTTGGTTCTCGGCATCCGCGACTTCTTCCAAAAACAAGGTTTCAAGAAAGCTGTCTTAGGATTATCTGGCGGATTAGACTCGGCTCTCGTAATAGCATTAGCTGCCAAAGCCTTAGGTCCTGAAAACGTAATGGGAATCTTGATGCCTTCACAATATTCGTCAGACCATTCTGTCACCGACGCCATCGCATCAGCGGAAAACCTTGGCTGTCCTTATCACATCGTGCCGATAAAAACTGCATACGATGCTTTTGAAGAGACTTTGAAGCCGATATTCAAAGACATGCCTTTCGATGTGACGGAAGAGAATCTTCAGGCAAGAAGCAGAGGCGTTATCGTGATGGCGATATCAAATAAATTCGGAAATATCTTATTGAACACAAGCAACAAAAGCGAGGCATCCGTCGGCTACGGAACATTATACGGTGACCTCTGCGGAAGTCTCTCCGTCATCGGCGACCTTTATAAGACAGAAGCCTTCGACCTTTGCCGTTACATAAACCGTGACAAAGAGATAATTCCTTGGCATACAATCAACAAACCACCATCAGCAGAGTTGCGCCCCGACCAGAAAGACACCGACAGTCTGCCAGATTATCCAATATTGGACGCTATCTTATATCAACATATTGAACTATCAAAAAGTGCTGAAGAAATCGTTGAACAAGGTTACGATGAAGTTGTTGTTAACAAGGTCGTGAAGATGGTTTACCGTAACGACTTCAAGCGTTTCCAACTCGCGCCTGTCTTGGCGATCTCGCCTATGCCTTTTGCGATGAGAGAAATGCCGATTGTTAAAAAATAATAACATCAGTGGCACATATAAGAAGTCATAATATCGAAGACGACGAACGTAAGCGAGACGAACGTTACACCTTGATGACGCAGGCTCCTGTGAAGAAGCTCGTTCTCAAGATGTCGGGACCTACTATCGTCAGCATGTTGGTAACCTCGCTTTATAACATAATCGACGCTGCTTTCGTAGGACATATCAGCACCGAAGCAGCAGCAGCCGTCGGCGTGTCGTTCGCATATATGACTTTCATCAACGCTTTCGGATTTTTCTTCGGTCATGGCTCGGGCAACTTCATTTCTCAGGCTTTGGGTGCCAAAAACTATTCCGATGCCGAGAAAATGGCAGCGACAGGATTCTTGTCGCCTTTCATCTTAGGTGCCATCACAGGAATATTGGGACTTATCTTCATCACGCCATTATCTAAAGCCATCGGAGCTACGCCGGATATTTTGTCCCTGTCAAACGAATATCTGTTTTTCATCCTGATAGGAACGCCGTTTATGATGTCGGCATTAGCATTGAACAGTCAACTCCGACTACAAGGCAACGCCAACTACGCCATGATTGGAATCATATCGGGAGCAGTGCTCAACATCATCTTAGACTCGATATTTATCTTGGATATGGGCATGGGCGTGAAAGGAGCTTCTTTGGCGACATTCATAAGTCAGATCGTAAGCTGGCTTATATTGCTGATAGGAACCTTCAGAAGCGGCAACGTACATATCAGACTGAAGAACTTCTCCCCTAATTTCGCACATTACAAAAAGATATTAGACGGTGGACTTCCATCCTTATGTCGTCAGGCATTGGCATGTGTAGCAACGATTTGTTTAAATCACTCGGCAGCTATTTACGCCCTCGACGGCAACGAAGCATCAACTATAGCGGCGTTTTCCATAGTGTCGAGATGCATGATGTTCGCCTTCTCAATAGTACTCGGCATCGGACAAGGATTCCAGCCGATATGCGGGTTCAACTACGGAGCGAAACTATACGGACGCGTCAGAGAATCATATACCTTCACCATGAGTATCATGACATTGTTTCTATTAATATCCGGGACCTTGGGATATATCTTCGCACCGCATATCATCAGTTTCTTCAGAAGCGAAGACCCCGAACTCATCGCAATAGGAAGCAGAGTCTTGAGATGGCAATGTATCGCATTCCCACTCATAGGCGTATCGACATCGACGAATATGTTGTTACAGACAATAAGAAAGACATTACCAGCGACGATATTATCTATGTGCCGTCAGGGAATATTCTTCCTCCCTATCTTATACATCGCGCCATTGTTCCTCGGTTTGAAAGGCGTTGAGATGACGCAAGCCATAGCCGACGTCATGACATTCCTACTTGCGATACCGATAGCGATTAACGTATATAGGAAATTGAAAATTGAAAATTGAAAGTTGAAAATTTGCTGGCTCTGTGCAGCTCCGTGTCTCTGTGCGAGAAAAATTTTTGCCTTTCGACTTCAGACTTTCGCCTTTTTTTTATCTTTGCAATCTAACAATTCCACTATGAGAAAATATATTGTCATTCTGTTTCTTTGTTTTACGACTTTTTTTCTTGTATGTTGCGACAGGAGTGACAAGATTTTCATGCCTGACAAGAATAATTATGAAGATGTGGAATATTCGAGACTTGTTGACTCTGTAGATAAATTGCTGTGGGGCTCCAATTATTATGATTTCAATGATTCTATATTATATCCGGCTTTGGAATACTATAATAATGACGACAATATGCGCCATATTTGGATGCGGGCTCGCTGCAATTATCTCATAGGTGTGTTGAAATTCAATGATAATGTTAATTCAGATAAGCCGGTGGCGAATCTGCTTGAAGCATTGGATATACTTGATGAGCATTTTAACACCTCATATCCTCAGGTGTGCTGTCTTTACAGCAAAATTCATTATATTAACTCTCGTATCGCATTCAATCATTCTGATGGAAATGCATGTAGTTACTTCGCTAATCTCGGATTGTATTACGCGGCATTGGCCAATGATACCTCTTGCATTGCGTACTCTTATTATAATCTGGCTATTATCTATGATCGCATAGATGTGAGAGACACTCTGAATACTCCTTATACATATTATCAGAAGGGCATCAGTCTCATTGATTCGTGTAATTATAAAATGGAGTTGGCCCGCCTTGAGAATGCTTACGCCAATTATCTCAGATATAAAAGAGAATATGATTCAGCGATAGTACATTATAATAAACTCAAGACTTTGATTTCAGATAATACACAACTCTATCATAAGACTCTCGTTGAGGAAGCTTTTGTGTATTATAGAAAGAATGATTACCAATCTGCTATAAACAATTTGTTAGAGGCGTATGAGTCGGATGCCGATCATATAAAGATTATGGCAGTTAAAGGCTTGGCTGACTGCTATAAAATGATAGGCGACACTGTCAGATCGACAGAATATCTTATGTATATTGCAGAATATATGAATCAATTGACGGTTACCAAGAAATATAACATGAACGCTATATCATTGCTCAATGCATATATAGAAAGTAAAAGCGTCCATTCAAAAGATGCTGGCATGGCGTGGATACTTGTTGTTGTAACTGTTGTGATTGCTGTTATCATAACCATATATTACATCTTAAGGAAGAAACATAATATGATCATCAAAGACAAAAATCTTGAAACACTGATGATAAAGGTGGATGCGATATACAGAGATAAATACGGCAACAAGAAGCAACGTATATTGGACGAATTCAATGCCGTATTTCCGGAAACTATAGCCGTACTTAAAGAAACGTACAGCGATTTGAATGAAACAGAAGTCAATGTATGCGTATTATCTTTCTTTCCATTTCAACTTAAGGAAGTTGCTGACATTTTGAACCTGAGAGTCAATACAGTTTCGAAGAGCAAAATCTCACTTAAAAAGAAGACAAATAAAGAAAATATAAATGATATTTTGAGACCATTCATCTCGTAATTCTATATTTTTACCCCAAAAGAAATATGGATTTACATTCTATAACTTATTGATTATATTTTTTATCTGAGGAAAATATGGTGGATTTGGTGTAAATCGCATCATTTTCGTTTCATTT
Organism: Bacteroidales bacterium; assembly: GCA_045592965.1. GTDB lineage: Bacteria > Bacteroidota > Bacteroidia > Bacteroidales > F082 > Limimorpha. The sequence continues at coordinate 6,393 of JAZNVS010000107.1, forward strand.
TGCTATAACTTTGTCAACATTAACAAATCATTATTATATCAAGATGAAAATGAAAAATGAATTAACAACTTTATTGACCGTGACTCTGCTCTTCTGTGGAGTTAGCAGTGTTTTTTCTCAGGGAATCAAAAGTTCTATAGAGTACTCTTATGATGATTTTGAATCTTCAGATTATGAAACAAGAATCTCTAACTTAAAAGAGTTCACTTCAAATCACTATCTCTACCAGAAACATAAGTATGATAATGAAAATGTAAGAAGCTGGAATGAAGGAATTGCAGATGGTTATGATGGTGGCAGTGGAACACCTGAGGATCCGTATCAAATAGCGACAGCGGAACAGTTGATGTTTTTCGCGCAGCAGGTTAATCAAGGTGAAGATGTTGACGCGTGTTATATTCTTACCAACGACATCGACCTCAAAGGCGAAGACGGACATATATGGACTCCGATAGGCCTTTTCAAAGGTGTCTTCGATGGAGACGGGCATACAATTGCTAATATGCACGCTACCACCGATGTTCCAGATTGTGTTGGATTGTTTGGCACTCTTAGGGATGCTACAATCAAGAACCTTAATATGACTGATGCTTACGTTTATTATTTAGAAGTAAATTATACATTAAGGGCAGGTATCGTGGCAGGTATCGCTACTAATACCTGTTTTTATAATTGTGATGTGCAAGGTGTTCTTTCTGCTGTTGCTATGGATGGAGGTGGAATAGCAGGAAATTTGACTGCTACAGCCGATTTCAATGATACCGTTTTTATCAAAGATTGTGTAAATCGCGCTGATATATATTCAGTTACCAATGTCGGGGGTATTGTAGGCTTAACAGATAATGAGGACTATAATGTTCTTGTAGAGAATTGTACAAATTATGGTATGATAGATGGTGGTATGTCCGGCGGTATAATTGGCGACGGTGAAGGCTTTATAATAAGAAACTGTAAGAACTATGGTAAAGTGGGTTATATCTTGAATAGTGCGACGACTTCGGGAGGCATGGCTGGACAAGGCGGTAATTTCGTCCTTATAGAAGACTGCGTTAATTATGAGACTGCTGAGATAACCTCTGGTAATGCAGGTGGTATGATAGGAGCTGCCATTGGTGCTGTGATAAGAAGGTGCGGTAATAGAGCCACGATAACCAGCAATCATCATAATACACTGTTCGCTGGTGGTATATGTGGAAGCGATGGTTCAATATCCAATTGTTATAATATTGGAACTATTACTGGTGTGGTTAATGGTTATGACGGTGATGTCTCGGCTGGATACGGAGCTTTTGCTGGTATTACAGGGACACCTACAATACATACTGTACATAATGTGTATAACGCTGGTGAAATAATAGAACCAACAGCTCATATAAATATGGGATGGTATGTGAATATTCTTCCTGCAATGCAGAGTGATACAGCTATCAGAGATTGCTATTGGACGAATAATGAAAATCTTACAGATCAAGTTGTCAATATAGAAACTTCAACCTACACTGATATTCCAGAATCAAGTCGCTTCAATGAGGGTGCCACTGCTACATCATGGATTCTCGTGAATCCTCAACATGATACATCTGATCTGCTTGAGGCTCTTAATGCTGGCGCGATGGGAGAGGCCGTCTGGATTGAAGATGCAGAAGGTGTTAATAATGGCTATCCTATATTGAAACCATTGCCGGAAGACACGACAGACGTTAATGAAATTGTCGCTGAGGATATTAAATATATTTCAGCTTATCCTAATCCGGCAAAAGACGTTGTTAAAGTGTCAACGGTCAACGGTCAACGGTCAACAGTCAAGGTTTATAATTATTGGGGAATCTTGGTTGAGGAAATTGAACTCGACGCTGAAGAGATAGAACTCGATGTTTCAGATTACAATCCAGGAATATATATCTTCAATATTAATGGAGAAACCGTGAAGGTTACAATTGAAAATTGAAAATTGAAAGTTGAAAGTTGAAAATTAATATAGAGACGTACCGATTACACCGATGAGAATAAACAATATGTAATTGTTGCGTCTCATTCTAATTGAAAGTTGAAAATTGAAAGTTGAAAATTGAAAATCTGAAAAACTGAGAAATCAGTGCACATCAGTGAAATCCGTGGGCGTAGAGAACGAGCTTACAGAACTTTAGAATTTTAGAATTGGCTCTTAGCTCACGACAAAAAAAGAAATATTAAGTAATTAACAATCTGAATTTTATCATT
>JAZNVS010000108.1:0-10667 GCA_045592965.1 Bacteroidales bacterium
CTTGTCTAACTCGTCTTCCTGATTACTCTCGCTTTCCAAAAGTCTGTTGATAGTGATTTTCTCTTTGAATAAGGTCGTGAGCAGACCTTCCAAAATTACGTAGTTGGACTTGTCGCGAAGCATGCGCTTCATAGCCCAATCGAATCTTATGTATTTGTTGCGTTCCATATATAGTGATTTTTGTTAACTCTGCAAAGATAATAAACATCGTCATAATAAACAAGAGGAAACAGGAGATTTTTCTCCCACAAATTTCACTGATGTTCACAGATTTCTCAACTATCAGGTTTCAATTAATAATTATGAATTATGCATTATGAATTATGAATTGACTTTGGGCGTTCCGGCAAGCCGTCGGGCTTTCCGCTATATCTTTTTTCGCTTCGCTCCAAAAGGATGCCGCTTCAATCCCTAACGCATCAGGCAGGCATTACGAGCTACGCTCTTCATACCTGCCTACTTATCTTTCGTCCTTACAGGACTTAAATTTATCATGAATCAAATGCGTGAGACGAGCTAAATTTTATTTTCAACGGTATTGTTGATACTATTACAAAAATCTCAACCATTCTTTATCAAATCTTCCTGCATTCTTCAAATTATCGTTATTTCCAAACAGGACTCTTCTAAGACAGTAACTGTTATAATGCGAGAAAACTCCAAGAAATGAATTTATTGATGAGTGTAAATATTTCTTATTTTCAACATCACATAAAATCACTTTTTTCTTAACTCTTTCTAAAGACGATGAAGAAATATATGTACGAAATGGTTTTATAAACGCTCCAAGAAATTCGGCCCCTTGATATGCGTCATAGATTCTTGTTTTCTGAGGATTTATTTCAAGTCCTAATTCTTGATAAAGGAAATGAGATATTTCCGGAATCAATTTCTTTAAACATTTTCTATCATCAGAAACTATATATGCGTCATCAACATAACGCCCATAATGACGACATCTCAAATTTCTTTTAACATATTGATCAAAAACATTAAGATATACATTGCTGAACAATTGTGAGGACAAGTTTCCTATCGGCAAGCCGCAATTCTCTTCCGCGGTAAGAAGGCTTTTTTCTTTAGGCAAGTTATTCCAATCTTCAATCTTTCCTAAAACATTACAGTTTTCTATAGGATTAGAATTGATGATTATTTCCAATAGATAATCAATAAAATTATAATCCAAATCTTTCCTATCTTTAACTTTCGAAAGAGTTTTTCTGCATAAATCCAACAGAACATTTCTATTGATACTCATAAAATATCCTCTAATATCTATCTTCAAGAAATAACATGGTTTCGAATATCCTTCAGAAACACTTCTAATATGATGTTTTAACCTTTCTATTCCGAAATGCGTTCCTCTGTTTTTTATACAACTATAACTATCGTAAATAAACGTTCTCTCAAAAATTTCATGAGTGTAATTGTAGAAAAGATGATGGACAATTCTGTCTCTGAAATTTGCAGCGAAAACCTCCCTCATCTTCGGGTCGTGAATTATGAAACAATTTGATGGAAGTGGTTTGTAATTTCCGCTTATCAATTCATCTCTGAGACTGACAAGATTCTCTTCGAGATTGAACTCATATTTGAGTTGATAGGCTCTGTTACGTTTGTTTTTCCGAGCATCTTTATATGATTTATACAAATCTAATAGGAGTTGTTCTTTTGAAATGGAAAAGTGACGGACTTTATTCTCTGACGATTCTGTTGTAAGTTCTGAGACGGGGCGAACGGATTGACCGTTGTTGCGATTGTTCCAATTCACGTTCTGATTACCACTATTGAAGTTAAGGTTGTACGCGTTATTGCTATTGCTCTCGTTTGGCGTAGAACTCCAATAGTTTCCGTTCTCTCCGGCGTTGTTGAGCGATGACCCGTTACGGTTGCCCGCAGCAGGAGCATTTTCTAAGTAATCATCTATATTGAAAAGCGTTAAAGAACTTTCTTTCGATTGAGGTAATTTAACAGCTGACTTTTTCTTATTTACCATTTTTTATCACGGTCAGATTACTCATGTTTTACATTGAATTTACTTTGCACACTGCCAACAGCCTTAACCATTGACATTCTGGCTAATCGTTTATACCATTTGTCCGCCACTTTATAATTTACAATTGACAATGTACAATTTACAATCGTTAACTGTTAATTGTTAATTGTTAATTGTTCATTCCTCTCCCATGCCGCCATTTGTTTCGACATGGACGTTGTTTGTTCTATCAATTGTGCATATTTTCTTTCTGATATATATTTCATGTCGCTCATCAGACGAATATAAACCTGTACCTCTAACAATGTCTCTCTCATTTTTGAAATGGTAAAGACTTTTTTCTTAATACGACTTGCTCTGTATATCAGGATTATTATCTCCATGATTTTCTGTCGCAACTCCTGCCCTATGGAATAACGGCAGTCTCTCGGAACACTTGGCATCATTCTGTTTATTTCCAACAATAGTGAATATGATGCTTTATAGATAGGAAGATTTGTATATATTGCCATCTTGAACTTTCAGACTCTGCGACTTTTAAACATTATTAAGGAGTTTTCTCAATTCCGACAGAAAGACAGCGCATTCTATCATCGTCTTATTTTCTAATGGAAAATCTCTTAGACGTCTTATCACTTCGCGTTCAGCATCTGCTCCTGCCAACGGCAACGAATGAAAATCTCCTTTCGATGAATGCTCAGTCTCTATCATCAATTTCCAGTCTTCGTATGCTTCTTCATTAGGTATTTCATCTTCCATCAGCTGCACATCAAAGCCGTATTCTGTCTTTACCGAATTCCGTTCTCCAATATTGTTGAAGAGACTTTTCTCTGGAAAGCCGATATAATAAATATCCGTCTTAAGAGCCTTAAGATATTTTCTCATAACCTTATGTTCAGCTATGCAGCACTGGAACAACCATGCAGAATGATTGTATGCTCTATAAAACTCCCCCGACTTAACAAGTCTTATTGTGTTGACAGGGGCTTCTTCTTCAAATTTTATTAACTCTGTATATGTTGGCATTTTTTCAGTCAACGGACAACAGACAACAGTTAACAGTCTTTGTCCACTATTTTCAATTTTAAAAATTTCGACCGGCTGACGCCGGTATTTATTACCTTATCATCCTGCCGTCGGGCTTTTAATGCCCGACGGAATGAATTAATGAATTAATGAATCGGATGTGCTTCGCTTTATTCTGAGACGGGGCGAACGGATAGACCGTAGTTGCGATAGCTCCAATTCACGCTCTGATAACCACTATTGAAGAGAAGGTAGTACGCGTAATAGCTATAGCTCTCGTTCGGCGTAGAACTCCAACAGCTTCCGTACTCTCCGGCGCTGCCGAGCGACGACCCGAGACGGTAGCCCGCAGCAGGGAGAAAGATACTGTTACCGTTTGGTCCAGTAACCTTATAACCCTTAACGCCGTTTTGGGTAGTCCACTTCCATATACATTTATTCTCTAATTCTTCTAATTCAGCCTTTGTCGGCAACCGCCATGTTCCTCCCCAATTGGCTCGCGCAGCATCATATTGCAACTGCCCTCCTATATCACTGAACTTCTTACCGTAAGTAACGCTGTTGTTTGAACTATAATCGCTCTTAGTCTTCGTCTCTCCCCATGCGTAGTAGTTGCCGTAGTCTTCAGGTTTGCTTGCGCCAACATTGCAAGTCGCCCATTTTACGCTTAAACCTAAGTCAACGTATTCGTGGCCGTTAATCTCTTGCACAAACGCCAACTTCACGCTATTCTCACCTCCACCCTGAGAGACTGTTATCGTCTTGCTCACTTCCTTGCCGTTGCGTTCTGCCTTAATGTTATGAGAGCCATACGTGAGATTAGATGTAATTGGAGATGTGCCTACATAATTGCCGTCAACGTAAATCTTATCGCCGGATTTGTCGGTGGAGATGGTTATCTCTTTGCCGGTTTGAAGTTTCTCGTTTATGGTTAGGGTCTCGCCTTCTTTCACGTTTATGGTCTTCGTTATTGTGGTGCATCCTTGTTTCTCTATCTTCAGTTCGTGGGTTCCTATGATAATTTCATTAATGTAATTAGGTGTTTGCCCGTAGTGTTTGCCGTCAATATAAATCTCTGCGCTCATCGGTGAACTGTTTACGTCAAGACTTCCGTTTATTGGTTTCGGCGCTTCTAATGTTATGGTCTGCTTTTCTCCGAGTACCAAATCAAGGCTCTTTTTTGTACTTCTGTGGTTCGCCTTTCTCGCTTCAAAATTATGTAGTCCATCGGAAAGTCTTCCACTCCATTTGCCTTTCGCCTTATAATCGTCATCAACGTAAATGTCAGCGTCTGCGTCAGTGTTTATAGTCACATTAATAAAGTTGGCAGACATATTGAGAGTTGCGTTTGTCGTTTGTCCATCGTTAACAGTAAAAGATTTCTCTGTCATCTTAAACATATCTTTCATCACCATCACGGTATGAGAACCGCTTTTGAGTTTATCAGATTTTATAGGAGAGAGTCCGAGATATTCTCCATTCACGAAGACTTTAGCGCCTTGTTCCGGAGTTGTCGAGACATTGATATAGCCGAAAGCGGGACGCAGTTTCTTTTCTATCGTCATTCTCTCGTTCACTGTCACAGTTCCCGTCTCTGTATGATACAGGTTACATTCTATCTTATAGGTATGAGTGCTTCCTATTATCACGCTTTCTGCGTGTTCTCCGGTATTTTTAAGATTGTTGTCAATATAAATGCGAGCGTCGGGCTGGTCGGCTTTCACTATGAGATAAGTTCTTTGCGAGCTGATGGTCTGCAAGGTCTCATTAAGTTGCAGGGTCTCGCCTTTCGTGATATTGATGGTTTTTGTCAGCGTCACATATCCTTGTTTTTCAAGTCTCAAGGTATGAGAACCTTCCGCGAGGTCGGTAACAACGGTTGTGGTTTTGCCATAATGTTTTCCGTCTACATAGACATCGGCATCTGAAGGTTCGCTGCTTATGGCGAGAAAACCGGTTCCTGGTTTAGGCTCTACATATTCCAATGTCATGTCATAGACACAGAATCCGCAGAGTGTTTCTGGCAGTTTATATGTGATCAGGCTGTAGTCGGGATGTGATATTTCCAAGAAGTCGGCGGCTTTAGAGATATAGAGCCACACCTGTCCGTTGAGATAATCTTTTTTTATCTGTGTTGCTCTATTACCTTTAAAAGCGAGACGCATACGTTCCGCCTCGTTGATATTCACCGTAGAGATTTTTATCAGAGCCATAGGTTCGTAATTATCGTCATAATGTTCGTCTTTATCATCAATAACGGCATTACCATCGCGTTTGAAGGAGCCTTCTTTCACCTGCAGTTGTGAGAAAGCGGTGAACGACATCAACACAAATAACATCAGAAATACTTTTCTCATCATATCTTATTTTAAGTCTTTTAATCCGATTAACTTATTTACATCAACTTTATCAGGTTGCCAAGCTCTCACATGAATCACGGGACGCTCTTGGTCTCTGAGGTCAACCATCAGGAAGAGATAACCTGTATCGCCGTAAGTAGCGGAGTTATATTCTTGTAGCAGTCTCACGCCGAAGATGTCTTCTCCACCAGTTTTGTTAGCATCTAACGAGTTCAACTGGCGAGTGAAATCTGTCTCTGCAAATCTAATGTTGATATATTCTTGCTTAGCAAACACTCTCGACAGATTTTCAAAATAAGTCTTTTTGTCTTTTCTTTCCTTCTTTACTTCTTCTTCGGAGAGATTTAATGTCATCTGGTCGGGCAGCACTGTTCTTTTAAGCACGTGACCCACAATGATGAGGGCGTCGTCGGAGAAGATGCTTTCGAGATAGTCGTAACGTTTGAGGGCGTATGCAGTCTGATAATCTTCCATAAAATTAAGGAGAGTGTAACGGCAGTCTTCCGACCATCTTCCTTTTTTCATTATATCGTTTTCAGCTTCTGAATCTAAACGGAACGACAATGAGGTGATGAGTTTTTTGTCGTTATCGAAACGGAACACGAGTTCACGTATAAAAGAGACATAGTTTTTGAACTGAAACCTAAGGTCAATGTCGCGACATAAAGTAACTCTATTATTCAGAGTAATGAATTCATATTGCTGATTGCCGACTACGGATATCTTGGCGTTTCTCACCAATGTATCGAGCATATCGTATGCTTCTTTTGTAAAATATTTCTTCACCGAGAGATAATTTTTCAATCGAAATGCCGATTCTATCTCTTGCATCATGGTGAGCATATTTTTTTCATTATCGTTAAGGGAGTTCAGTGACACGGTTCCCGAAGCTACATCTTCATAATTCTTGAAATATTGCAGATATTTGTTCAGTTCAATGTTTCTTCTCACATTTTCTCTCAGCACTATAGGGTCGATATTGGCAAATATTTTCTTCAGTTCAGGACGCGAGTTCAATTCATATTGGAAGTCATATCTTATCCTTATATCTATATTATCCACTTCTGTTGTTGATAGTTGCAGCTGTGCCTTACCGTTGCTCACCAATTCTGTATTGAAGTCATCTACTCCATTATGATAAGCTATTTTAAGTCCTGAGACGTCTTTGCCGAAAGAACGTACATTGAGAATGACTGCCAAACCATCTTCTTTAAATTCGCCAGGATTATCTTTTGCAACAGCGAAGTCGAACAGTCCTAAGACTTCATTAATACTCTCTTGAAGATAGTTGTAGGCATTAACATCATCGCCGTCAACATTAATTTTCAGGGCAGCACCCTGAGGATGAGCAGCACATAGCATCATAGCCCAATAATATTCTCTGAAGGCATCAACCATTTTTTCTTCGTTCTCGCTTTGAAGAGCTTTTTTTGCATAACGACGCATCTCATCCGCTCTTCTGTCACATACGCTGTCAAAGTCATTTTTATGAACATATACAAAATATGAATATTCATCAAAACTATTTGTCACGGGCAGTATCTTCCATATCTTGTTACTATTGTTATTATCGTTTTTATCGATACCGAGAGTGAGATAAATCTTTTTAAGATGATCTTCAGTATCTACTTTTACAAGCGATAGTTTTATATTTTCAGTGATATTATCATAAAGGCTCAGCATCGCCTTTTCTTTAGCCTTCGTTTCGGAATTAGCCACCGAGCCTAAGGCATAGAAATAGTCGCCACTGTTTTTTATATCTTCAATAAAATCGTTAGTTCTCTTCTGGGCTTTTAGAGATACAAACGACAACAATATCAGCAATGTAAGCAGGATTCTTTTCATAAATAAACTTTCGGCAAATGTAATAAAAAAACACGTCATCCACAACTTATTTTTTATGATTGACGTGTTTCAACTAAGATTCTAAAATTTAAAAGGAGACGCATCAACATTTTTTTATTTTCATTGGTAATATTGATACGTCTCTACATATTTATCGTGGACAATGTCTGTTGACTGTTGTCCGTTGTCTGTTGACCTTTTATTTCTTCAAAGGTTCAGCGATCTTAGCTGCCAAGAATTGTCTGTTCATTCTTGCGATGTTGGTTACAGAGATGCCTTTTGGACATTCTGCCATACAAGCGTAAGTGTTTGAACAGTTACCGAATCCGAGTTCGTCCATTCTTGCCACCATTTTCTGTACTCTTTCGTAAGTTTCAACCTGACCTTGAGGTAACAAAGCGAGTTGAGAGAACTTAGCTGAAACGAAGAGCATAGCGCTACCGTTTTTACATGTTGCCACGCAAGCGCCACAGCCGATACATGAAGCAGCGTCCATAGAGAGGTCAGCGTCATGTTTGCTGATTGGAATAGCGTTAGCGTCTGGCACGCCGCCTGTACGTACTGATACGTAGCCACCAGCTTGGATGAGGCGGTCTAATGCTGAACGGTCGACCATCAAGTCCTTGATGATAGGGAAAGCTTCAGAACGCCATGGTTCGATGGTGATGGTATCGCCATCTTTGAACTTACGCATGTGAAGTTGGCAAGTTGTTGTGTTCTTGAATTTTCCGTGAGGGTGACCATTGATATACAAGCCACAAGCTCCGCAGATACCTTCGCGGCAGTCGTGGTCGAAGGTGACAGGATCTTCACCTTTAACGACGAGACCTTCGTTCAAGATGTCGAGCATCTCAAGGAATGAAGCTTCTTCAGGAATGTTATCAACATTATATGTAACAAATTTTCCTTTATCTAAATTATTTTTCTGTCTCCAGATTTTCAATGTTAACTTCATAACGCAAATTATTTATAGTTTCTTTGTTTAACCTCGACATTTTCAAATTTAAGTTCTTCTTTGTACAATACTGGTTCTTTGTCAGGACCTTGGTATTCGTAAGCTGCTACGAAGCTGTATTCTGCGTCGTTACGCATAGCTTCGCCGTCTTGTGTTTGGAACTCTTCACGGAAGTGACCGCCGCATGATTCATTACGCATGAGAGCGTCGCGAGCCATAAGTTCACCCATTTCCAAGAAGTCGGCTACTCTGAGAGCTTTTTCCAACTCGTTGTTCATGCCTGAGCTTTGTGGTGGAACTTTGACGTCTTGCCAGAATTCCTTACGCAATGCTTTGATTTCTTCGATAGCTTCTTTCAAACCAGCTTCGTTACGAGCCATACCTACTTTGTTCCACATGATGAGACCTAAGCGGCGGTGGATTGAATCGACGGTTTGTTTACCGTTGATAGCCATGAGTTTGTTAATCTTTTCGCGTATTTGTTTTTCTGCTTCGTCGAATTCCTTAGTATCTGTCTGGAAGCGAGGAACACCGATTTGGTCAGCGAGGTAATTTTGCATTGTGTAAGGCAAGATGAAGTAACCATCAGAAAGGCCTTGCATCAAAGCTGAAGCGCCGAGACGGTTAGCACCGTGATCGGAGAAGTTAGCTTCACCAGCTGCGAACAAACCTGGAATTGTTGTTTGTAATTCATAGTCAACCCAGAGACCACCCATTGTGTAGTGAACAGCAGGATAGATCATCATAGGTGTCTTGTATGGATCGTCGTCGGTGATACGTTCGTACATTTCGAAGAGGTTGCCGTATTTTTCTTCAACGACTTTCTGACCCAAACGACCGATAGCTTCTTTGAAATCGAGGTAAACAGCGAGACCTGTGTTGTTTACGCCGAAGCCAGCATCGCATCTCTCTTTTGCTGCACGTGAAGCGACGTCACGAGGAACGAGGTTACCGAAAGCTGGATAACGTCTTTCGAGGTAATAGTCACGGTCTTCTTCTGCGATGTCTTTAGCTTTGATTTGACCCTTAGCCAATTTCTCAGCGTCTTCTTTTTTCTTAGGAACCCAGATACGACCGTCGTTACGGAGGCTTTCACTCATAAGAGTAAGTTTTGATTGGTAGCTGCCGTGAACAGGGATACATGTTGGGTGAATTTGTGTGAAGCAAGGGTTAGCCATCATAGCGCCTTTCTTATAGGCTTGCCATTCAGCTGAGCCGTTTGATGACATAGCGTTTGTTGAGAGGAAGAACACACGACCGTAACCACCTGAAGCGATAACGACAGCGTGAGCTGCATAACGTTCGAGTTCACCTGTGACGAGGTTACGCATGATAACACCACGAGCGCGGCCGTCGACGAGAACGACGTCCATCATTTCGCGACGAGGATACATCTTGACAGTACCTCTTTCAACTTCCTTTGACAATGCGCTGTAAGCGCCGAGGAGAAGTTGTTGTCCGGTTTGACCGCGGGCATAGAATGTTCTTGATACTTGAGCGCCACCGAAAGAACGGTTAGCTAATAAGCCGCCGTATTCGCGAGCGAAAGGAACGCCTTGAGCGACACATTGGTCGATGATGTTGTTACTTAATTCAGCGAGACGATAGACGTTAGCTTCACGAGCGCGGTAGTCACCACCTTTGATTGTATCGTAGAAGAGACGATATACGCTGTCGCCATCATTAGGATAGTTCTTAGCAGCGTTGATACCACCTTGAGCAGCGATACTGTGAGCGCGGCGTGGACTGTCTTGGATACAGAACACTTTTACGTTGAAGCCCATCTCACCGAATGAAGCAGCTGCTGATGCACCAGCAAGACCTGTACCGATGACGATGATGTCTAATTTTCTCTTGTTAGCAGGGTTCACCAAATTTTGATGTGCCTTATAATTTGTCCATTTTTCTGCCAATGGACCTGCAGGTATCTTTGAATTTAACTCTTTCATGATATTATCCTATTAATGAACCAATCCAATAATATAAAACTACAGAAGCGAACATAAGAGCGATGAGGATAGCGAAGAATCTGCCTAAACACTCAATTCTCTTTTGCCATACGTGATTGCTCCAGCCAATTGACTGCATAACGCTTGCAATGCCGTGGTCTAAGTGGAACCATAAGAATACTAACCATACTAAGTAGATGATAGAATAGACTGAGCATGAGAAAGTATTTACAATGTGATGAACACCATCGGCTGCGTATGTGATGTCAGCTTCGATGCCTAACTTATGCAATACTTCTGGCAATTGCATCTTAGCCCAGAAGTTGAATAAGTGTAAACCTAAACCTAACAAAACGATAACACCGATTACAAGCATGTTTTTAGAAGCCCAAGAAACGCCTTCTTGTTTTTCTACTACTGCGTAACGTTGTGAGCCACGAGCTCTGTAGTTCTGCAATGATAAAACGAAAGCATAAATAAGGTGGAACACCATAAGAGCTGCTAAGCCTACTGTTGCTACTAAAGCATACCAGTTT
>JAZNVS010000109.1:0-2327 GCA_045592965.1 Bacteroidales bacterium
CTGCTTCGACGTTCGTAATATGGAATGTATCAAGGAAGCAGCCGAAGCATTGGGACATCCTTTCGTCTGCGACCGCGGTCGCGACTTCGACATGGGAGACGCCAACGGACACTTCACCTACGTGGAAGATCCTAACGGAACATTGATAGAATTCGTGGAGACTTTCAAGGTTCCAGTCATGAAGAAATTCGGCATTTATCTTAATTTAGGAAATAGAGACGACTACAAGCCACTTCCGAGTTTTATGACGAAAGCCATGAGATTTAGTAAGGTTAAAGTTGATAAGATTAAATAAAATCTGAGAATCTGAGAATTTGAAAATCTGAGAAGTTTAGGTAATGTTGCCAAAAATAGTTGGTAATTGAGCGAAAAAAAAGACAGGTAACGGGCATACAAAACAGCCCAAGTTACCTGTCTTTTTTTCCATCCTCATTTTAGCATTAAGTTCCATAGGAACGACAGAACATAGGCGGATAATGAAGTGCGATAGCACGGAATTTCCGCAAAATATTGAACCATAGTAACGAAAAGCTCTGTAGGAGCGAAAGAACATCTGTCGTGCCTACAGCACTTTTAATCATATTACCATGAATTTTACGACAGGCATTCCGAGCTTCGCTCTGCATACCTGTCTATAATCTTTAGTTATTACAAAGCTAAAATCTCTCATAAAAATAACTTTGATCAAAACGTGTTCATCAAAGGTATTTCATTTATCTGATATACATTATTTTACAAGGATTTTACCAACTATTTTTGTCTATTATACCAATAAAAAAGCATCGCTGACAATAGGTCAACGATGCTTTTTGTCGGAGTGGCCCGACTCGAACGGGCGACCGCTTGCACCCCATGCAAGAATGCTAGCCAACTGCACCACACCCCGAACTTTCAAGCTGCAAAGATAATATTTATTTTCCTTTTATGTCTGGTTTCTTTCTATTTTTTTACTACAGATGACGGTTATTTAATCTGCCAATTTGACTAAATTCAATTTAGAACAGTTTACAATTAACAGTTGAGGTCGGAAAGAATTTTCCGACCTCTTTTTATTTATAAACATTTTTAGTTGTCTCGGAGACTTGGCATCTTGGTGACTTAATATTCTGACACATTCAATGTGCTCCTACATTGTTAATTGTAAATTGTCAACTGTTAATTGTTAATTATTCAATCACCGTCATCTCATCGATGAGGTTTTGTGCCTTACCGACTTTCTCGATGCACCATAATAAGTAACGGGCATCCATGCAGATTGTACGTTGTACCTTGTTTTCAAATGAAAGGTCGCCGCTCATTGCTTCCCAGTTGCCGTCGAAAGCGAGACCGATGAGCTCGCCTTTGCCGTTGATGACAGGGCTACCTGAGTTACCGCCGGTGATGTCGTTTGTTGTGATGAAGTTGACAATCAAATCGCCGTTTTCGTCAGCGTAACGACCGTAGTCTCTTGCTTCGTATAAGTCTCTCACATCTTGAGGAATGTCGAACTCCCAGTTGCCTGGTTTGTATTTAGCCATCACGCCGTCCATAGTAGTGACGTAGTCGTAGTTGACAGCATCAGCGCCTTTGTAAGGTTCCACTGTTCCGTAGGTGAGACGCATAGTGAAGTTAGCATCTGGGTAGAAGTTACGTTCTGGTTGCATCTCCATCAAACCTTTGATATAAAGACGTTCTGCTTCGTCACCAGCTTCTGATGCTTCAAGATATAAAGGAATAACAACGTCATTATACATTTCAATGATATTCATCGTCAAGGCGAAGATTGGATCTTTATCTAATTTCTTAGGTTTGGCAAGCCATTTCTCTACCTTCTCCTGACTTACGAATATAGATTTTTCGAAAGCCGCATTGACCCATGCTGTGAAGTCGCCGTTATTTTCGTCGCCAATCTCTGTAATCATTGAAGGCACATATCTGTCGATGTCTTTGTAGATAAGGTTCAACAAAGCGATAGTCACGTCTTTATCCAAAGCCATGTCGTAGTCTTTATAGAAATCGTCAACTGAATTTTGCATTGCTTCGGCATTAGCTGCGATTTCTTCTTTGTCGGCCTTTTCTTTTAACATATTGTTAAGTCTCATAAATCTACGTGAGAAGGAGATAGCTTCGCCTCCGTTCCAGCCAGCTTCGCGGAGATAAGTCATAGGTGTCATGATGTCGTCTAAGATGTCCCATTTAACATTAACATCATCGAAGATAGTTCCGTATTCAGCCTTGCGATTTTCATCGGCATTGACCCAAGCTCTAAATGCTTCTTCTTGTGCGAAACGTCTGTCATATACGCGATTACGTTGTAACTGTTTCACCTGACCGATATAATATTTCCA
>JAZNVS010000110.1:0-32083 GCA_045592965.1 Bacteroidales bacterium
TGAGAGTTTTTAAGTTTATTTTATGTCAACGGACAACAGTCAACAGACAACAGACTTTGTCCTCACCTTCATTCCTGCCAACCTTAAACCTTAAGCTTTAAACCTTAAACCAATTTATTTATTTTAATTATCTATTTTCAAATTTCAATTCATTCTTAATTCCTGAGACGTGTCAATGTTCATTTATTTTTGCAGGAAGCATTGACGCGTCTCTACAATTGTAAATTGTACATTCTCAATTGTTAATTGAAACGCTCGGGTTCTCATTCGCTGCTTTCCACGAGCGTAGCGAGACGGTAGCAACGGTTATTATCGTTATTATCAGAACCGCAACTACATAAACCCAGACCGACATCTCGGTGCGATAGACAAACTGCTGCATCCATCTGTCGATGATATAATAACTTATCGGTATCGCTACCGCTGAACATATCGCTACGATGTAAAGATATTTCTTGTTGAACATCTTCAATATTCCCATCGCCGACGCTCCATGTATGCGGCGTATTCCTATCTCACGACGTTTGTACTGCGTCTCGAACAACACCAAACCGAAGACTCCTATGATAGAAATCATTATGGAAAGGAACGAAAAAATCGTCACGAGCGTGGAGAGTTTGTTTTCAGTCTGATACTGTATTGCGAGCTCATCATCGAAGAATTTGAGTTCCTGCGGCTCCATGTATGGCACGAACTTCTCAAGAATATCTTTTATATATTTTCTTATTTCCATAAAGTCTGTACCTGCCGACACTCTCAAGTAAACCTGATTCGGCTGTCTCCATCCGTATTGTCCAAAAACTATAAAAGCAAAAGGCTCTATTTCATATCGCAGTGGCTGGTGATTAAAATTCTCTGCAATTCCAACAATTGGAGTCAAGCCGTCTCCGTCTGACAAATGAGCTTGTATCTCAGTTCCTACCTCAATTCCAAATCTATCGGCAGCTTCTCTGTTGAAGATAAGCACTCCATTTTCAGACTGCTCGTCTGACGGCATGAAATCGCGGCCTTCTTCTATCCCGATTCCCATCATCTGCAAGAAATTCCATGAGACAGGATAAGCACTAAAATTAATCCACTGATCTTTATACTTGCGAGACCACCCCATGTGAGCCATGGCAACCAAACGATCGTCACCATACGCCACATCCAAGATATTAGGATTCTTTTTCAACTCATCAGTAAATGCGTCACGCTGCGTATAGTCCAACTCGCCACCTCCACCCACAAGCGAGTAAGGAACCTCTATCGTGTAAAGTTGTTCTTCGTCAAATCCCATCTCATAATGAAGCATATATTTATGTTGCTTTTGAATGAACAAAGAACAAATTATCAACGAGATAGAAATAATATACTGTATTCCGACCAAAGAATAACGTAATATCTTTCCAGATTTCGTAGCTTGGAACGAGCCTTTCAACACCAAGGACGGATTGAATTTGGTGATATAAAAAGCCGGATATAGACTTATCACAAAAGCGAATATCATCAGGAAGAGAATCATCGTAAGTGCCAATTGCCAATTTTCTTTTAATGATACAGACGCTGAAATATATTCCGACAGAGGCGTTTGTGCGAAAGTGAAGACAATTACCATCGCACCTAAGATTGATAATAACGTAAGTCCCAATGTTTCAAATATTATGTTAAGACGCAGCTTTGATGTCGGCGCGCCGAAGACTTTGTAGGTGTTGATTGCTTTGATGCGAACAGGTATCAGTGCGAAGAAGAAATTGATGAAATTGATGAATGAGATTACGAGGATAAGGACGGCTATAGCTATCAGACTATATGTCGTCGAAAGATTTCCTTGACGGGGCGAATATGAAAGCTCATCGAAATAAATTGCAGGCAAAGGATTTAGACGAGGAGTAAATCTCTTTATCTCGCTTTCTACGTCTTCATATGTATTACCCATATTTAGAAAATATTCAATCATCTGACTCTTCAACTTTGATTCTATATCAACAACTGAAGCATCTTCGTTTAATCTCACATAATAAGGATAGCCCCAATTACTCGGTTCAGAATTCTCCTGAGGTTCCATACAGACCCAGCCTTCGCATATCGCAAGATTGCTTGGTTTTGGGAAATTCTTGAAAACACCGACTATATCACATGTTTTGTCGCCTTCAAGTCCGCGACCTACGGTAAGCACATCGCCTACTTTCAAATCAAATTTCTTAGCTGTTTCTTCTGAGATAATCATGGATGAGATGGTAAAGTTTTCCAATCCGCCTTCAATAAATTCAAAATGGAAGACTTCAAGACCTTCCAACTCAGCCTCGACTGTTTTAATCTTGAGATTATCGATGGTATGATTACGTTTTATGGAATAGTTATTACCACTCCAGGCGTATGTTTCTATCGTACCTCCCGCTTCTATCTCAGGAATGCCTGCACATATATCATCAGGTAACTGCCTGTTCCAAGTGTGCATATACTTGCCTTCCTGCCACCAATTAGGTATTTCAAGTCTGTAGATATTTTCCGAATCAGGTATCACCTTGTCGTATGAGAAATCATATTTCACCTGAACCATAATGAGATAGATGGCAGCGAATGCCACCGACATTCCCACGACATTCAACAATGACGATGTCGTATAGCGACGTAATAACGTGATGAAGTTTTTGATCATATTTTCTTTTAGTTTAGAGTTTAAGGTTTAGAGTTTAGAGTAGTTTTAAAGTTGAGAGTTTTAAGTTTATTTTATGTCAACGGACAACAGTCAACAGTCAACAGACTTTGTCCACTTTCTAATCCAACTTTAAACCTTAAGCATTAAACCTTAAAACCAATTATTTATTTTAATTCCATTTTCATTTTTCTCGCAGAGACGCAGAGAATCGCAGAGTTTGTTATATTGTTTCTTTGCGTGCTTTGCGCCTTTGCGAGAGATTTATTCTCAGATTTTCAGTGCGTCTTTATCACAATTTTCAGTCACACGTCCGTGTGCCTCTACGGGATATTTTACCATAATTGTTAATTGTACATTGTAAACTGTTAATTGTTATTTTATCACTTCCACCGGATTTTCATTCGCGGTTTTATATGATGAAATGATATTGATACCATAGACTATCATCATAACCAAGAGTGCGCCAGATACAAAGAGCCACCACGACAGATGTGCAGTAAGATCGGAATTGGTTTTCAAAATATCTAAATAATAACGTCCTCCGACAACTGCCGCCATCACTCCTACTATCACAGCTGGCAAAACCACATACGAAAGTCTCAAACTTAATATCTTAAGCACTTCCATAGGTGTCGCACCGCATACCTTACGAATGGCGACTTCCTTGCGTCGCGACTGCATCTCATTGCCGATGTATCCTATCAAACCGATGAGCGATATTATCAAGGTCACCAATGCAGCTATCAACACCGTGTTACGCAAATGACGCAGGTGATAGTAATTGTCTCTCATCCTTTCACTAAATGTGAAAAAGCTATATTGCCAGTCGGAAGTATAATATGCGTCGATGACTTCTTTTATCGTCTTCATATTTTCCTGTGAGAAGTCTGTCATGCGGATATTAAACCAGAATGTGTTGACCGCATCTTCACTCAGATATGCGTTGAAAGGATGTATCACTATCGGCTGCACCCAACCATCACCCATCTGATAGTCAGCCACTACACCGACGATCTCATACGTGCCGCCATCGCCTTTAAGGAATGTCTTTCCCAAAGGACTGTCGCTCCAACCATATTGCTTCACGAAAGCCTCATTGACGACAACCTTATTAGTGGCGTCGTTTGCCTGATAGTTACGTCCTTCCACTATATTCATCTGCATCGTCGGGATATAATGTTCATCAGCAATCTCCCATCGGCATGAGAAAAGCAAGTTCCACTGAGCGTCGTAGATAGGATTGCCAGAATATCCCCACATCGGGAATCCTAATGAGATGGCGACATCCTCCACACAAGTCTGCTTCAGAAGTTCCTCGCGAATAGTCAGCTGTGTCGATGTAGTTGCAGGAATGGCTACTGTCATAATCTTATCATATTGATAACCATGATCTGCTGTAAGGACATAATTCGACTGACGCGCCGTGATTCCGAGGAAAATGACGATGCCTGTAGTACAAGCCACCTGTACAAACAGAAGCGTCTTCTTCCACCATGTACGATTTTCCTTGCCTCCTCGAAAAGCATATTGTAACTTAACGGAAGAAAATATCGCAGCAGGAATGAGAGCCGCAACGAGAAAAGCAGCGAGACAAACCAAAGCCGGAATCCAGATACGTTCTATGGCGAACAAGATCTTAACATCATAAAAAAGCTGTGAGATTTCTTTGCTGAGACATAAGATGATGAATACCGACAACACTAAAGCCGCGAGCATAATCCATAAAGTCTCGATAAGAAGCATCTTAAAGACATCAATACGTTTCGCACCATTGCAACGTAGCATCGCGATGGTTTTACTTCTCTCCGACAAAGACGAAATGGTGAGCAACACATAGTTAAGACACGCCATCAGCATCGCGACGAGACCGATTGTTCCCATCAGCAAGGAAGTCTGTTTTACGTTAGATTTGAAGAATGTTGTCTTATCCAAAGGTACGAAGGAAAAACTGACTTGCCAGTCCTTGACATAATCGTGATATGAAGGATAACGTTTCACAAACTCGTCCATCTGAGCCTCTACTTCCGCAATGTCGTTTCCCTCACGTATTTTTATAAAAGTAGGATAAAGGTCTGAGCCAGTCCAGATATAATATTCCGTATCATAATTCATGTAGCGAAGCATGTCGAAGTTACCGATGGTATTATTGACAGGCGGAGTCTTGAACACGCCAGCCACTACATATCTCTTCTTTGAGGTAGAAGACGTTTCTATCACTTTGCCGAGCGGGTCGTCATTATCAAACAGCAGTTCAGCTAATCGTTTCGAGATAAGCACCTCGTTGGCGGCGCGACCTTCGGGAGAAAGCACACGACTGACATCGCCGCTGATTATGCCGAAGTCTAACACCTTGAAGAAATCACCATTGACATTAAGCATTCCCACATCATAGGAGTTACCCTTATGATTTATCTGAAGGAGAGCGTCGGTATAATGAGCAGCAGCCTCAATCTGCGGTATGTCGTTAGCCATATTAGGAGCTAAAGGCAATACCATCTGAAAGTTAGCCTCGTTGCCACTGAATTGCGGAGAGATAGTCCACACCTGATAGACGCGTTCTTTGTCGGGGAAGAATCTGTTGTATGACAGTTTCAATCCAACGAAAGAAAAGATGAGAAGAGCCACTATCAAGCCCAACGAAAGAGAGAAGACACGAGTGATAGAGTTGTTACCATGTTTCCAAAGATACCGTAATGAATAATTTGTTATCATATTTCTTTTAGTTTAGAGTTTAAGGTTTAGAGTTTAGAGTAGTTTTAAAGTTGAGAGTTTTAAGTTTAAAAGTTTATTTTTATGTCAACGGACAACAGTCAATAGTCAACAGACTTTGTCCACTTTCTAATCCAACTTTAAACCTTAAGCCTTAAACCTTAAACCCAATTATTTATTTAATTTTCAATTTTCACCTTTCAATTTTCAATTTAAAAAATCCTTTTGTCTTTAGTCTTTTGTCATTTGACCAACAAACCTCCATTATAATATTCCACCATTCTGTATTCTATGACGTATTGAAGTCGTGAGCGCAGGCAGTCTGATTTGGCTTGTAGCAAGGTAGTAGAGGCTGTCTGCAAATCTATCGCTGTCACAAGTCCTTTCTCGAATTTAGCGGCAATGCCATCGTATGCAAGTTGCGCTGCTTCTAACTTCTTCTGTCCGAGGACATATTGTTTTGCATAGCCTTGCATCTGCTGGTACGACTGCGTCACCTCGCTCTCCACGGCGTTACGAACAGCAATCTGATCAAGCTCGGCATTACGCCATGCGTTACGAGCCACTCGCGCCGACGTCCTTCTCTCCAAGCCCGAGAATATCGGAATGGAAAGTCCCACCTGGATATAAGAACCCATGTTATTCTTAAACTGATTTAAGAAAGAATCGTATGCCGCCTGATTTTCCATATTGACGAAATAACTCGTGTTATATCCGCCGTAAAGATATAAGGAAGGGAAATAATAGCCTTTGGTTCTTTGATAATTAAGTTTTGAATATGAAGTGTTTAACTCAGCCGAAACGACCTGGACATTATTATTCAAGGCATGATTCACGACTTCCTCCATCGGAGTGAGCATACTGACAAATTCAATATCAATTTCTTCAACTATTTCAAGTTCTTGGTCTTGAGGGAAGTTCATCAACTCGCGCAGACGAATCTTGGCAAGAGCGAGATTGTTCTGTTGTTCCGTAAGGAGATAATCGTAATTCGCTTCCTGCGACTCCACTTCCGCCACGTCGGCAGCACTCTTACGCCCGACCTCATAAAGTTTCTTAACTTCTTTTAACATAAGACGACTGTCTTCAAGTTGCTGCGTCGCGATTTCCGTCGTACCTATATAATATAAAACATCGACGTAAGCTTTCATCGTCTGCATCGCAATCTCGTCGCGGGAAATCTGAAGTTCGTTATATCCACGTTCGCGAGCTACTTTAGCAGCACGTAAAGTATTGATTCCTTGCAATCCAGTGAACAAAGGCATGGAACCCGATATTCCGTACGAGTTACTGAAAGTCGAGACGTTGGTATAGTTGTTAGTCTCAGGGTCGATGGAACGTCCGAAGTTACTCGCACCCGACACGCTTGCGGATAGCGACGGGAACAACGACGCCACCGACGAATTATATTCCTGCTCTGCGTTATCTAAGTCGTTGATTTTCTTTCCCACCGAAGTAGAATGTTCCACCGCATACGCCATGCAGTCGTCCAAACTCATTGGCAGCGACTGCGCGGCAAGCGACAGTGTCAAAAAATTTGACAGTAGTATAACAAAAAAAGTTCTTTTCAGATTTGGCTGTTGGCTGTTAGCTGTTGGCTTTTGGCTGTTAGCAGTTAGCACGTCTCTACTTTGTGACTTAATTATCTTCATTACTTTAAAATTTTACATATTCAAATTTCCATTTTCAATTTGAATATGTGCCAAAGTTATGCCAAAGTAATTAGATAATTATATATCAACAAGTTAAGAATTTAACACAAAAACAAAGTGTCAAAAAATTGGACAGTGAGTGTCAAAAAATTGGACAGTGACTATTGTCGCAAGAATGTTAATAAAACATTTATTTATGCTTGAATATTTCAAAAATAAGTCATAGATTTGTAGTCGATAAACAATTTAAATGTAAACTACATAAATATAAGAAATTATGGAAATTTGGCAATATTGGATTATAGCAGCATTGGTGCTGTTTATCATAGAAATTATGACGAGCGGATTTGCAATAGCTTGTTTGTCTGTCGGTTGTTTATTAGCCGCCGTAGGCTCGGCATTTGAATTATCGTTAGCATGGCAGATTGGGTTATTCGCTTTGGGTTCGTTCCTCGCATTCATCTTCATCCGTCCTTTGGTTCTTAAACTGATGAATAAAAATGCTAATAAGAATAACATCACAACAAATACCGATAATCTCATCGGACGTAAAGCAATAGTTTCAGCAAAGATTGAAAACGACGGTTACGGCCGCGTGAAAATCGATGGCGATGACTGGAAAGCTCGCATGGAAGACGACGGCGAGGCTGAAGTTGGCGAAAAAGTCACGATAGTATCTCAAGAAAGTGTAATATTAACTGTTAAAAAATAAACAATATGGGAACAGCAATTATCTTTGGCATTATAGCATTAATAGTAGTTATATTTGCCCTCAACGGCTTGAAAGTCGTGCCGCAATCAGAAACAAAAGTCATCGAGCGTCTCGGTAAATTCCACGGCGTCCTCCCCGCAGGTCTTAATATCATCTGGCCTATCATCGACCGTCCTAAAGCTATAACAGTCAGAGACCAAAGAGGCAGATCATACATGACAAGCAGCATCGACCTCAGAGAACAAGTCTATGATTTCCCAAAACAAAACGTTATCACCAAAGATAATGTAACGACAGAAATCAACGCTCTTCTCTATTTCCAAATCGTCGATCCTATCAAAGCCGTATATGAAATCGAAAACCTTCCTAATGCTATAGAAAAGTTGACTCAGACAACACTTCGTAACGTCATCGGCGAACTTGAATTAGACGAGACTTTGACATCGCGCGACACAATCAACGCTAAGCTTCGCGCTGTACTCGACGACGCCACCAACAAATGGGGCGTTAAGGTAAACCGTGTTGAGTTGCAAGACATCACGCCTCCTGAATCAGTACGTATGGCAATGGAAAAACAGATGCAAGCCGAACGTAACAGACGTGCTGAAATCTTAAAGGCAGAAGGTGAAAAGACATCAGCAATTCTTAAGTCGGAAGGTGAAAAGACTTCGCAAATCAACAATGCTGAAGCAGAAAAAGCAGCAGTACTTCTCAAAGCGGAAGGCGAAGCGCAGGCTAAGATTTTACAGGCTCAGGCTGAAGCTCAAGCAATTGCTGTAGTAGCAGAAGCAATTAAAAACACCAAGACCGACCCTGCATCTTACCTATTAGCCACCAAATATATCCAGACATTAGAACAAATGGTCAGCGGAAAAGACAACAAAACAGTATATATCCCATACGAAGCATCTAATATGTTAGCATCATTAGGTGGAATTAAGGATATTTTTAATAAGTAAAAAAACTGTTTAAGGTTTAAGGCTTAAGGTTTAAAGACATTTTAACCTTAAACTTTAAGCTTTAAACTTTAAACCAAATATAATGCAACTCTCAGAACGACAACAGAAAGTAGTTGACAAACTGAACGAATTGGAGATTCCTTTCGACATTCATTTTCATCCTCCGATTCCAACGATAGAAGAAGCCTTGAATTATTGGAAAGAATTCGACTCGACACATTGCAAGAATTTGTTTTTCAGAAACCATAAAGGCAACCGTCATTATTTAGTCATCTTCGATTGTATGAAACAACTCGCCATCCACGACTTAGAGCATCGTCTGAAACAAGGAAAGCTGAGTTTCGCATCTGAAGCGAGAATGGATAAATACTTGGGGCTCAAGCCTGGCAGCGTCTCTCCTTTCGGAATCATCAACGACGAAGAACATCACGTATATCTTTATATCGACAAGAACCTTCTTAAAGCAGAGCGACTCAGTTTCCATCCCAACGACAACACAGCTACCTGCGTCATTAGCAAGGACGATTTGATAAAATTCTTAGACTCGATGGGTAATGGTTACGAATTCATCGACTTATACGACGAATAATTTTTTTTATAGTTCGATTGTTTCATTCATTAAAAAAACGTAAATTTGCAAACGATAACGGAGAGATGTAAAAGTCTCTCTCATTGTTTCACGAATTATATTTTTATGGATTATTCCCGACGTATAAAACCATGTGTTGAATCAGAAATAGGTAAGTTGAACTATGTATTGCTTCACGCTCCAGGACCGGAGATCGAGCACATGATACCAGAAAACGCTCATAAGTTTCTGTTCAGCGACATGTTAAACCAACGCGAAGCTTATAACGATTATAGAGATTTTCAAGGCACATTAAAGAAAGTAGCCAACGTACTTACCGTTAGAGAACTCCTTGAAGACATCCTCAAAAAAGAAGACCTTAAGTTAGAACTCATCGACAAGATTTGCAAGAGAGAGAACCTCACTTTCTTAAAGAACGAACTCGAAAGCCTTTCAAGTTCCGACTTGGCAAAAGCATTTATCGAAGGTCTTGAAAACGACAACATCAAAGAAAGATATATCATGCCGCCGGCACCAAACTTCTTCTTCATGAGAGACGCATCTTTTACGATGTACGACAACATCATGATTAGCAAGATGGCTACGACGGTACGCGACAGAGAAAGCATCCTCCTTCAAGCCATCTACAACAACTCCCCTATCTTCGACGTGAAAACCGTCAACCCGGTCGAGCAATACGCTCCAAACGGAATAGGAAGAGTTGAAGGCGGCGACGTCTTGATGGCTCGCCACGACATCATCTTGAGCGGATGCGGCGCAAGAACAAGCGTCGAAGGCATCAAGGCGATGGTGGAACATCTTAAGACAAAAGGCGACCACAGACATCTCATCTCACAAGAACTGCCATTAGAACCAGAGTCGTTCATTCACTTAGATATGGTATTCACTTTGTTAGATGTCAACAGATGCATGGTGTTCAAGCCTGTCATTTTAAATCCTGAATACAAAACTGTTCATTACGAGATTTTTGAAAACGGTGAAGTCAAGGTTTATGAAGAAGAAAACCTCATCGTGGCATTGAGAAAACTCGGCATGGACTTAGAGCCAATCTTCTGTGGCGGCGACGATGAATACAATATGCTCCGCGAGCAATGGCACAGCGGTTCCAACTTCTTCACCTTCGCTCCAGGAAAAATCTTAGGTTACGAAAGAAATTACAACACAATAGAAAACCTCAACAAACACGGCTTTGAAGTCTTGACAGCAGCCGATGTAGCGTCTGGCAAAGTCAGCGTTGACGATTATGAGAAATGCGTTGTCGCTTTCAAAGGCAACGAGCTCTCACGCGGTGGCGGCGGCGCACGTTGCATGACGATGCCATTGCACAGAGACGCGGTGGAATGGTAGTTGAAAGTGGAAAACTGAAAATTGAAAGTGGAAAATTGAAAATTGAAAGTTGACAATTGACAATTGACAATTGACATTGACACTGACATAGACAAAGACCGTTGACTGTTGTCTGTTGTCTGTTGTCTGTTGACATAAAAAAGAGACAATCGTGATATTTCGGTTGTCTTTTTTTTGTTGAAGAGTGTTTGAGTAAGGCTTGTAATATTGAGTAAACACTGAGGTTTATCAAGTTTTGTAAGTTAATAATCAAGAGATTAAAAATAATTTAAAAAAAGTTTATTTTTTTTGTTTTTTGTTTAGAAAAAAGGTGTATCTTTGCACTCGAAATCAGTTGGACTGGTAGCTCAATTGGATAGAGTCCCTGACTACGGATCAGGCGGTTGTGGGTTCGACTCCCGCCCAGTTCACAAAAGGAAATCAACGAAAGTTGGTTTCCTTTTTTCGTTAATATATTTGGCTTAACCAAACCACAGATTGCACACCTTACCTTTCACCTGCATAGGTACAAATAAAATAATTAACTTCTTGATATAAGATATTTTATATATTTTTGCAAAAAATCAAGAACTTATGTTTTATGAATGACGACTTGTTTAAAAGCAAATACAGGATTCCTTCTGCCAGAGCATATTGGCACGATTATAACAGAGGATATTATTTTATCACAATATGCACATACAAGAGAGAACATTATTTTGGAGAGATATCTAACAACAATATGATTCTTACAGAAATCGGATTGCAAGCATCAATACTTTTGGATAAAATCAGCATGAAATACAATGGCGTCTCAATACCATCATATATTATAATGCCTAATCATATTCATTTGATAATCTCTATTATCAAAAATAAAAACATCCATAATCATGACAAAATCATAAATAACAATAACATAAACGAGAAGATGAGCGATATAGCAAAAAAACGAGGACGTCTATCACTGATAATATCAAAATTCAAAACATCTCTTACGAGATATGCCATAAAGAACCATCCATAATTATTCAAAAGACGTATCTCTATCATTAACATGAATATTCGTGAGACGCATCAATTACATATTGTTAATTTTTTTTGGTGTAATTGGTACGTCTCTACCCCAACCTTTAAAAAAAAATTTCCGCACGGCATTTTAAAACCGTGCGGAAATAAACCGAATAAATTGAATAAATCTGACGCGTCTCTACTTTTATTCTCGGACAGGACGCACCGTGAAGCCATTATCGCGACCGTTGGAACTCACGTAATGATCATCGTTATCGAAGTGGAGGTCGTACGCGTGAGTACTGCCATCCGGTGTGGAGCTCAAATAGTAGCCGTAGCTACCTGCATTAAGGAGCGATGACCCACTGCGAAAACCCGCAGCAGGAAGGAAGATACTACTACCGTTTGGACCGGTAACTTTATAACCCATAGTTCCATTTTGTAACAACCATACCCATGTACAATTATCTATCAATTCATGCATTTCTGTTTTTGTTGGCATTCTCCAGTCTCCGCCCCAATTGGCAGTGGCAGCATCATATTGAGGATTGCCGCTTATATCCGTTAATGGCACTCCGTAGGTTTCGCTGTTAGCTTGTGTATATTCAGTCTTAGGAATAACCTTTCCCCATGCATAATATTTACCATATTCTTCTGGAGACGATGCACCTACATTGTATGTAGCCCATTTCAAACCTGATGGCAGACCGAGATCTACATAATCTGTAAATGCACTCTCTGCTAATGTCGTGAATGAAACCACCTCACTATATGAAGTACCATAACTATTTGTAGCGTATGCCTTCACATAATATGTAGTATTAGGTGTTAAATCTGCAAGAACTTGTTTTATATCTCCTAAAGCATTTTCCAAAACTACATTGTTGTCTGCTTCAGTAGGATTTGGATTAGTACCCCAATAGAAGCCACATGCTGTTATTTCTGTGCTACTCGAGACGTATGTATCTACAATAGCAGTAATGTCTGTATTATTTATTGTAACAGAAATCGATGGCGCTTCTTCATCTCCACTGTCTTTGACAGGACGTATTGTACGTCCATAATATCTAACACCGCTTGATACATAATGTCCGATACCATTAAAATACATATAATAAGAGTCGACATTATCGTCTTTTGGTATAGAATTCCAATAATATCCATTGCCATAGTTATCGGCTGATGTTCCACTGCGATAGCCTGTAGCAGGAATAAATATGCTATTGTCGTTGGTCTTAGATTTTACCTTATAACCATTTTTACCGCCTTGTATTGTCCACTCCCAAGTGCAGTAATCTATCAACTCTTGCGTTTCTGTATTTGTTGGCATTCTCCACCCTCCGCCCCAGTTGGCAGCGGCAGCATCATATTGAGGATTGCCGCTTATGTCGTTCATAAGCATACCGTAGGTTTCGCTGTTAGATTGTGTATATTCAGTCTTAGGAGTAACCTCACCCCATGCATAATAATTACCACACTCTTCTGGGGACGATGCACCTACGTTATATGTAGCCCATTTCAATTTGCTTGGCAAGCCGAGATCTACGTAATCATACTCAACTTTATCTAATGTTGTGAAAGAGATTATCTCACTATATGAAGTGCCGGAACTATTAGCAGCGTATGCTTTTACATAATATGTAGTATTAGGAGTTAAGTTTGTTATAACCTTTGCTATACTTCCTGTTGTGTTTTCCAAAGCCACATTGTTGTCTGCTTCTGTAGGATTTGGATTAGTACCCCAATAGAAGCCACGTGCTGTTATCTCAGATATTGGACTTGACACGTATGTATTTACCACAGCTGTAATATCTGTACTATTTACAGAGACCTCAACAGATGGTGTCTCTCCATCTTTCCATTCTCTGACAGGACGCACCGAGCAACCGTAGTGGCGAATGTTGCCGCCTCTCACGTCGTGGCTACCACTATCAAATTTAAGGAAGTCCGTAAAGTTCGAAGTGCTTGAATCAGGCGTAGAACTCCAATAGTAGGTTTCACCACAGCTGCCATCGGTAAATGAAGTATGACTCCAACATCCTGCTGCTGGAAGAAAGATGAAGTTGCCGTTAGGTCCGGTCACCTTATATCCTCTAACACCATTCTGCTTAATCCATTCCCATGTGCATTTGCTTTCCAATTCATTCATTTCTGCTTCTGTTGGCATTCGCCAGTCTTCGCCCCAGTTGGCAGTAGCGGCATCATACTGAGGATTACCTGCTATGTCACTCATCTGCTGTTGGTAAGTCACGCTATTAGATGGTGAGTATTCATCTTTAGGTTTTGTCTCTCCCCAAGCATAATGGTTGCCATATTGTTCCGGAACGTTTGCTCCCACATTGCATGTAGCCCATTTTACACTAAGTCCAAGGTCAACCCATTCATGTCCGTTCTCAATGTTATCTTGAGAATATACTGGCTGATAAAATCCCATTATACAGCCAAGGATTATTGTTATTAAAAAAGTCTTTTTCATAATTATTTTATTTAAAATGTCAACAGACAACGGACAACAGACAACAGGCCTTGGGTATGCATCAGCATCAACTTGGACAAAGACTGTTGACCGTTGACTGTTGACCGTTGACTGAAATTTATTTCATATAAACCACTTTATTTCTTTGTATCATGTTTCCGTTTACGTACATATTAATAATGTATATTCCTGTTGGGACATCAGACTTAGGTTGCCATTCGTAGGTGTATTTGCCGCGGCTTTGTGTGCCGAGTTCTATCTTGGCTACTTCTTGTCCCATGACATTGGTCACGGTGAAGTGCATGTTGCCGCTCTTCTCTCCTACCAAATATGGTATTGTGATACTGCTATTGAATGGGTTAGGATATGGAGAGTCGAGTACGAACACCTCGTCTTCTGCATTGATGCTCATAGTCTCTTCTATGGCAAGTACGTTGCTACCGTTTGGGTCTGCCAATATCATATCATCGACATCGGCATAGCCTATCTTAAGGATGGCGTGCTTGCCAGATGGAAACTTGGCGCCGCTCATGCTGTATGCCATGAACATATATCTTCCGTCATTGACATACTGTCCAATCTGTTCAAAATTATCCATAGCAGAGAGTGCCTCTATCTGAGACTCGTCATCACAGTCTAAATAAACCTGGATGCCGGCAAGTTCTACAGGTGTATCTACATACAATATTCCATCAACTATAGAATATACAGCCGTTGCAACAGGAGTTCTTTCGGCTTCATACTTGCCATTGATTATCACATTGACAATACCTACAATATCCATAACATCAATCTCGCCGTCGCCATTGATGTCGGCTGCATCGAATACGAAAGGCTGAGGAGTATTGCCAGTGATATAATTTACTACTGTTACAATATCAGCCACGTCAACAGCGAGACTTCCGTTAGCATCGCCAGGCTGTGCTGTTAGAGGTACTGTAGAAACATTAGTTGAAGCGTCGCTTTCGGTGAGGTTGGTTCGCATTGACCTATAGAAATAATAGTAACGTTCTCCAGGAACAACATCGAAATCGGTGA
Organism: Bacteroidales bacterium; assembly: GCA_045592965.1. Taxonomy (GTDB): domain Bacteria; phylum Bacteroidota; class Bacteroidia; order Bacteroidales; family F082; genus Limimorpha. The sequence goes on from JAZNVS010000110.1 coordinate 15,114, forward strand.
ACTCAGTCTCTGTTATCATCTCAGTATTGACAAGTACAGTATCTGTATTAACACCGCGAGTATCTTTTTGGTAACGATACATATTCCATCCCAAGTGGTCGTTGAAGTAAGTAGAGTCGTTTTCCCATGTAAGTTCAACCTTGCCGATGCCAGGAGTAGCCTCGAAGCCTGCGCTCATCGAGCCAGCAGCTGACACCTGCACGTTAAAACGCATATTCTCCACAGGTATTTCAAAATAATCATTATCCCTTGCGTTAGCGACATAGATACGGTTGAGACCATCTGTCACTGTTGAAGCGTTCAAGTCTAAATAGACAGTGTATATTGTGCCATCTGCGCTCCAGCTGCCGTCTTCTGCTATAGCCACCTGAGTATAAGGAGGACGCACGCCCATAGCCACCATAGGAGCCACACTCTTATCCATAGCACGGTTGAAATAAACCTCAAACTTATGACGACCCACACCAAGAGGAACAACCTCATCGAACTCATCCTGAGCATCCTTACCATTGACAAGAACCTTCCAAACAATGCCATGAGCCTTTGACGAAGGACGACGCTCGGCAGTACTTTCATCAATATCATTGAGAGAAGTAGAGTTTGGAGTATCAATATCATAGATACGAGAACTAATAATCTCATCATTTGAAGAACCAAGATAAGTGCCCCTCAAAGGGAATATAGTCATAGCACTACCAGTATGGGCAATATCATAATAAGAATAAATATGACTGCCACTCTTCTGATAATTGCTGAATATATTACCCAACAATGTATAACCTAATTTATCCACGTCATAAATATAACCTTTACGAGAACTGCTATTATAATTACCTATAATATTATTACCAGCCTCATAAATACCACCTACACCGTTATATGAAGTTATGTTAGCATCGTTTACACTTGCAGAATATCCGATTGGATTTACATATAAAGCGTTATTGTAAAGGATATTGCTATTGGTATAATTAGGTTGATAATAATTATAAGATTCAGAATAAGAAGAAGAATATCTAACGATACAATTGTCTATTGTAGCTGTTCTCACATAATTCATCTCTACATTATTGATTTGTGTATTGTCCAAAACATCACTAATATATTCAAACACATCGTCTCCCTGAGAATAACAATAATGATATTCTGCAGAATAGCTACATCTAATTTTTGCATATTCTATTATACAATATGAAAGAGTATCTCTGCGGTTCAATTCCATTGTATATGTACCAACACCAAGGTCTGTTTTTGTAAAAGTAATCATATTGTCCGGTTCGCCTTTTGCTATTATCTTTCCTTTGTTAACAAGGCTAATATTGTCTTTAAATCTTATGGTAGTTCCCGGCATAATAGTAAGTGTCACACCTTCTGGTATACCGAGAGTCTCTGTCACTATGTAATGTACGTTAGGTTCAAGGGTGGTATTCTCTGAGATAATACCTTTCAACTCCACTCCGTTTTCCACTTGTATTGTAAACTCATATTCCATAACGCTTTCTGCATTAGGGCAGCTTGCTTTCAATACTAAATTAATATAACGTCCGTCAACAACGTTTTCATTTATTTTAAGTATCACTGGGTTAACAGCCTTGCTTTTTGCGTAAGCTGAGAGATTATGTCCGAAGTCAATATTATCGTTAGAGATAAAGTCTATAGTTGTCTCATCTTCATATTCAGCAAACTCAATCCAGTAAGTAATATCTTCCGCAGCACCCCATGTGGTACGTAATGTAGGATAGAACAACATTGTCTCGCCTGCGTCAGGTCTGAGGTCTCCGTCGCCTTCTTCAGTATCGTTAAGTTCGTAAGTCACCATTTGCAATTGTGCCGGTGCAGGTCCTGCGTTATAGCAAGCCTCGAAATCAACGTTAGCACCAGAGGTATTGATAAGGTCGCCCCAGAGCATCTCCTGTGAAGCATACGGTTTGGCGTGGAGAAGAGCCGAGATACCGCCAGCTACCAAAGGACAAGCCATTGAAGTTCCGTTGAGATATTTATAATTACCGTTTTGTACTGTACTTACTATGCCAACACCTGGAGCCTGGAGCTCATAGTTATAAAGCTGCTCTTCGCTATAAGCAGAGAAAGAAGGACCGTCGCAGTCGTAGTTGGAAAAAGGTGCTAAGGCATAACTACCATCTTCAAGTTCCATAGTCGCTTGTACACCAAGAACGAAGGTGAAAGCAGCAGGATACATAGGCATATCTATAATATAAGGATTGGCACATAGAGCTGTTTCATCTATATTCAATCCATCATTACCGGCTGCTGCCACGAGAACGCTGTTTTGGTAAGCCTGAGCTAAGACTTGTTCCAATGCTATTGAGTAAGCGTAAGTACCGATACTCATGCTGATGATGTCGGCACCATTGTCTTTAGCGTAGCTTATACCTTCAATAATGGTTGAGATAGAACCTGTTCCGTTGCTTTGCATAACGGTAACAGGCATGATACTAGTCTTAGGGTTGGCACCAACAACACCAATGCCATTATCGCCAACGGCGGCAATAATACCGGCGCAGTGAGATCCGTGTCCGTTGTAGTCGTCAATAGTAGCTGTTTTATTAACAAAGTCGTAACCGTGCAAGTCGTCTTTGTAACCGTTGCCGTCATCGTCTTTGTTGTTCGCAATTTCATTAGGATTAGTCCAGATGTTAGCTGCGAGGTCAGGGTGTTCAATATCAACGCCTGTATCCAAGACAGCGATAATCATACGCTCGCCTTCTTCATTCTCGTCAATCTCCCAGATCTTGTCAATTTTGGTTGCTCCCAATCCCCATTGATGTTTGTAGAAAGGCTCATTATGATAAGCATCGTGGTTGTGATGATGATGATGACCATGACCGCCATCTCTGTCATCCTCCTCAACACTCAGCGACTCGGTGACCTGGTGACTTGGTGACTCTTCTATTCCCACAGAATAAATGAAATAGTTAGGTTCAGCAAACTCCACTTCATCCATTGCGTTAAACTCCTCGATGAGATTGTCGGTGAGAGCGCGGATGTCGAATTCAGGCTGTCCGGATTTATCGGCAGGAGCGTTAATCTTCACTAAGCAGAGACGGCTGAGGTCGCGTTCCACCACATCACCGCCGTTATAACTTTTTGAAGAACGCAGCTCGCGCTTAGGGTCGTCGTTAGGACAAAGTCTGTCGATAGAGACGAGTTCATATCTTTTCAGAACTTTGTCTACAGTAGAGATACCAGTGCTTTTCAGCTGGTTGTCTCTGTCGTACTCCAAACCAAAGGAAGAGTTGTCGGCGAACTTCACAATGATTTCGCCTTCCACTGAGTTGAAACGATTCATCTGGTCGATCTTAACGACCTCATCATCGTTGTTCGTGCTCTGAGCAAATACCGCTACAGAAGCGACGAGGAAAAACATTAAAGTTAAAATTCTCCTTTTCATGATATTTATTTTTAATAGGTTAATATTTTTATTAAGACACGTCCAAGGTAGAGACGTACCAATGATATGGTTCGGGAATCTATGTTTAAAAACGGTAATATTTTTTAACCATATCATTGATGCGTCTCCTTGATTTTTTGAGACGCAACAATTACATCTTGTTTATTTTTTTGTAGGTGTAATTGGTACGTCTCTACAATTTTCAATTCTTCTTTTCCTTCCATACGCGAACGCCAAGCCAGCGAGTAATAAGATTCCGCTGCCGAGAGGTGCTTCTGCCGATTGATGATCTGCCAATCCGTGAGTTGTTGGCAAAACGACTTCTACGCCCCATGAATTGCTTCTGTTTGTTTCGCCACCTTCGCTATAATTGAAGAATCTGTCGCTTTGTGCATTGAGACTCATCCCAAAACCTAATGCGAATACTAATGTTATTATGTATTTTTTCATATTTTCTATTTTAAAGTCAACAGACAATAGTCAACGGTCAACAGTCCTTGAGTATGCAGTTTGGACAAAGTCTGTTGTCTGTTGACTGTTGTCATTTATAATATTACCTTTTGTACTTTAACTTCTTTTTCATTAATAACTCTTACGACATACGCAGCTTTATTAAAACCGCTCACGTCAATTCTGTTATTGTCGTTAGCGACATTGTTAGAATAGACGACTCTTCCCATCATATCGATGATTTGAATTGTTCCCTCTGCGTTGATGAAAAGTTCTTCTCCTGACACGTAAACAAAATGACTGTTGTCAGTTGTCTGTTGACCGTTGTCCATCATAATGACAAATCTGTCGGTTGCATCAGTTGAGTTTGCCATAAAGCTATATTCGTTTTCGATAAGAAGATTTGCTTTTTCTCCTGTCATCTTGTCGATGAGATAGAGATTGTCATAGTCTCCGTCAATGTCGAAAGTCAGTGTATAATTACCCATTTCTTTTGCGTCGAAATGAAGAGGAATTTCTGTTGTTTCTGGAGTATAATTATAGATGCCATAATTGACATCTTCTTCTGAAACATAAACATTAGCTATCTTTTCATTAAAGTTGAGAAGTTTAGGGAAGCCTTTTGTATCTTCATCTTCTTCGTGACGAACTATGACATTATCTGAGCCGTATTTACCTGAAGCTACGATGTTTATAGAATTTGTTTCACTGCGTTTTGCTGAGTTTATTCCTTTTTGTAAAGTTATATTATGAGTCCTTCCTGGTTTTGAATTTATCATAAAGCCCTCACCCACCTTGATTGTTCCGTCTGTTTTATAATCATAACCACCGTTCTCGTTCAATGTAGCGTAGCCGTCATTACAACCGACTAATTTAACATCTGTTATCCAGTTGATATTGTATGTAAAAGGATTGCCAACCAAGTTAAAGTTTGCCAGATTATTATTACTACCAGAATAATTAGCTGTAAGTTTATATGACGATTCTTTATTCAAGATTCCTTTAAAATCGGCTGTTGTCTCTAACTGATAGGAAACCAAATATCCTATTCCGTTTTCAAATGATTCATCATCTCTGCAAAATTTCACATCATCAATTCTTAGATTATATGAACCGGTAACGTTATAATGACGTATCGCCACATATATTTGCTCACCCTCATATTCGCTGAGACTCACTGTTTTATCATACCATTGAGATAGTTCTCCTTCAGCGGAGCCTTCACCTATCGTCCATGAAGCACCTTCTATCATTGTAAAGTTAGTGCCGTCTTCTGAAACTGCCACACCACAATATTCAGGATAAGCGTCATCCTCAGCGCGAGCTTTGAATTTAAATGTAGTTCCGTCTATGTACGTATTGATAGCTGGAAATACAAGATAATTGTCAGGACTTAACTCTGAATCATTTTCAATATCATACGATTCGGAATATACATAACCATCATCTGCTAATATCCAGTAATGTCCGTCGCCGTCAGCGTCTTTTGTTGTACATCCATCTAAACCGCTATCGAAAGTATATTCTATTGCCTTTTTATAGTTTATCCATTGAAGTTCTTGTGTCCCATCATATTTATATAAGTCATAGTCACCAGTTTCGGGTTTGAAGTCAGAGGTTAAGGAATTCTGCACAGGAGAAGAAACGAACTGCCATCCTGTTTTATCAAGATTACCCCAAACATCTGAAGGGACAACGATATTCTTCTTGAAAGTTGCAGCCACGTTTTCATTTGTCTGAATAATCTGACCGCCGTCTTCGATAATCAGAGCGTCGTAATCGGTATTAATAACTGTCTCTGTCACAGTAAGGACTCCGCCATTTTGTATCGTCAACGACTTGCCTGCGTTAATCATCAAGGAGTTAACAAGCACTTCACCTGTGATAACAGCATCGCCGTCGATAACGACATCGTCAGTTTCTGTTGGCAAAGTAGCGTCTTCCCAATTTGATTTTTCGTTCCATGAACCTTCACCTGTGAAAGTAACGGCCGGTATTGGAGTTGTGAAATTGACGATGTAAGGAGTAATATCATCTCCGTTGTCACCTTCCGATACAAATTCCAACACTTGACCACAATCTAAAACCATCACTTCTTCAGTCTCATGGTTATATAATTTGAATGTCATAGATGCTGTAAGTTCCTCGTTATACACATTAATATAATAGAGGTATTTATTTGTGATAGGAGAAAGTTTCGGCAATGCACTACCTCTGACATCATCACCCCAAAAAACTCCTAATTCAAGCATCTCATTTTGCTGTTCTTCCTCATCAATATAAACAGCTGCTGTCAAAATCATGTCGTATTCCAACGGATTTGCTTTCCAATGCAATTCAACCGACATAAGTGTTTTAGCAAATAACAAAATCGCTAATGTTAAAAATGTCTTTTTCATAATTAATTATTTTTCTTTGAATATTTTAATACTTTTTCTTCGCCATCTGTATTATTGTAGATATAGCCTTCTCCAGGTTTTAAAACTTCGAGAGAGCCGCTCCAGCCGTATCCCTCGTAATATTTCGCAAACTGGTCTCGCGATTTGATATAATCACCTTGTTTTGGGGTAAAGCCAAAGTCAATGTCATTCAAATTCAATTCCTCATTAAGAGGATAACTAATCCAGTTCCAACCAGATTGCAATGTCAGATTGAAATTTAAGATATCAGTCATGAAGCCTTGCATCGTTATAGTATGCTCATTCTTCATATTGATTTTATACATATTATCATTATCAACTGTCGTCAAAGAACCGCTCCACATATCGTACTCATCATAATACCTCACAAATCCCATCTGTGATTTTATCACAAGTGCATTGTCACCAAGAGCCTGCGTCAGCATTTCAAATCCTTCTGCTCCACTCATATTAATATATGTAGAAAACCAATTCCATCCAGCCGACAAGGTTTTTGTAGAAACTGTTTTAAGCTCTATCTTCTTAATCTTATCTCCTTCAGAATCTTTGTTGTTACCTTTGATGTCGCTGAGAATGATATTCTTCAAGCTGACGGTAGCCGTCTCGTTTTCGGCAGTGTCTTTTTTTGTCAGTCTTATCTTTAAGATGCTTCCTTCATTACCGCTGATTATGGCGTTATTCATAGAGAACATGATAATCTTGAAGGTTGAGTCGTTGGTTGCCACCGCTGTAAGCGAGAAACCTGAACATCTGTCGGTGAGGCTGAAGTCGCTGCTCGACAAGGTATAATGTTCGTTAGGATAGCTAAAGTCAGCTTGTACAGCTGTTATCTCGGAGTAGTTATTCATGTCGATAAGGACGTCTAAATATTTCATCGAAGTAACGTCTTCGTTGCTTATTGAAAGACCGTTAGGTTCGTATCTGTTTCCACGTACCTTCACCACCACCAAGCCATTTGTCGGGTCGTTGCTAAATATCCTCATTGCGCTTTGGAAATCGCCTTCGTCTTCTTTGTCACATTTTATAGTGATGTTTGCATTGCTATAGTCGTTTATCACCAACGGAAATGTCGTAGAGCAAGAGAGATAGTCATCAGCAAACTTCACGCTGTCGATACGCAAAGGAGCTTTACTTGTGTTATTTATCAAAACCATTTTCTCTGCCACTTCCGTAACCGACGATGCTTCAAACTCTTGAATGGAGTTTACGCTTATCTTTGGAGATCTTACGTTGACATAACCGCTATATGCATTCGACATCACATTGACAGCATTGGCATCAGTGAGTATCACGTTTTTAGGATATAGATAATGATTGCCGGAATTACCTTTAATCTTAACTTCAAAGGTTGCTATAATACCATCCTCATCACTGAAGTTTGCATTTGTCGGAGAGTAGGCCATCATCACGAGGGTGTCGTTTCTCATGTTTGCCGCTGCAATATGATCGACGCTGCGTGACGTCAACTTAAAGCTTCCAGCCTGATATTGAAGAGCTGACGGCATCTTAATAAAAAATTGAAAACCGGTAATGGCGTCCATATTGTTTACTTTAATAGAAATATCGACGATGCTGTCACAGTAGCCGCTCGTATTTTGTATATGCAACTCGTTCACCGAATAAGGGTCTGCAATCGCACTAACGCTCTGATTTCCATTTGCAGCATCAGAGACTATGGTAATGTTGTAATTTACCGCACCAGCTACAGTTGGAGAATATACTATCGTAAAGTAAGTGCTGCTTCCTACAGCGACAGTTTTCTCCGAAAATGAAGGACACGACAAACTCACGTCCGAGAACTGAATTTCGCTTATTGTAAGAGGCTCGTTGCCAACATTCTTAACGGTGAGCGTTCTATTATAAGAACTTCTGATAGGCACATGACCGTAATTGATTTGAGAAGTTGTTATCTGAATCTTAGGAGCCTTTATCATCACAGAGCCATCTGTAGTTGTGAGAGGCAGTTCTGTGTTTGAGGCACTTACTAATTTTGGTTTTATGTGAGACAGAGCAAATTCACCAGGTTCGTAGCCAAGTCTCAGCTGAAATGAAAAAATCTTACCTTCGTTACCGGTAAAGGCGGCGTTAGAAAATGAATAGGCAAAGATTTTCAGCGAGCCATCTACCACCGTAGCAGAGAACTGATGACCATTGCTTCTATAAAGCACAGCCGAATTCTCGACGTATGAAAGATGTTCTCCCAAGGGTATCTCCGTCTGAAAAGCAATAAAACTGTCAGCGTTGCTCACCGATAGTTCTATCTCCACAACATCATCGGGCTGACCTTCCGCCGACGATAACGACATTGTGTTTTGAGCTGTCGTATAATACGAAGCTACAAAAAGAAACATCAATGTAAAAAATAAACTTCTCATGATTTATTGATTTAATAGATTAACTTCTCTTCGCGTATAGGCACGACGAAAGCCGTCAGCAGAAGAAATACCGCCAACGACTAATGTTATGTGATTAAATATACTGATTACTTCAGAATCGCAATCGGGGGGGGTAAAATCATATATGTCAACAAGTTAGACAAAACGCCAACTTCTAAAAGTTTTTCTTTTATATCTAAATCTAATATTGACATCTGTGATTATAATTTCATAATTTACTTTTGCAAATATATGTTTTTTTGAATTAGATGCAGTTATTTATTAATCGATTTATACTACATTTTACCAGTTTCTTCATTCCTGCTTTTCTCATATAGTTCGGAATAGACCTTGAAGAAGTCGTGATTCAAAGCCTTCGATATTTCAAAAGCAAGTCTGTATAAATCCAAAGACGGCGAAATACCTTATAAAGATTTTCCCTCGTACAGTTAACTTGTGTTGACAACCACGTTATAGTCCGACCCTGACGACGCAACTCATCTTTAATCATATCGCCGATATGAATGGTCACTGTTGTTTCAACTTTATTTTCCATAGCTCCACATATTTACGCTTAGTGTTCTTGCTGCAATAAAAAGCGTGAATTGCCTCGCATTGCTTAAATAGACTTAGTAGGTTCTGGTAAAACCGCAGCAACTAAATAAACATGAACAACTCACGCCATCAGACGCGAACCGCTCGTAGTCTCATTCTCTTTGCTTGAAATTTACCAGATTTACTAAGTAGAGAACAAGAGCTCTAAGCTCTAACTTTCAATATGTTATTATTTCCTTTTTTTATTTTATAATATTGTTTTTCTATTTTCCTTTCGGAAGGGCAAACTTACAAAAAAATAAAAACGATATAATACGACCTTGAACTTTTATTTAAATTTTAAGTTATTATTATGAAAAACACAATATTATGAAACCTTTTTATCTTATTATATTAAGCCTTATTTCTATTAATAGTCAACAGACAACAGACAACGGACAACAGTCTTCATCCACATTTAAGGATGCGGCAAGCCACGTCCCTACCGACAGCATCGATTTTTTCACTGCGGTGGATATGCTTTTTGAGAACAACCTCGGCATACAGGCGGCGGAGAAAAAGAAAGAGCTTTCTAAACGTCAGACGCAGCTCGTCAATTCAACTTGGTTTCCTATCATCACAATGACAGGTACTTACACCATGATGTCGAACGATATCGGAGTGAGTCAGGAATACGCTTCGCTTTTGGATCCGCTAAAAGAAAAATATGCCAACGACCTCCTCGTGCCTGATGTTCTCAATTACATCAGCAACGAACTCGGCGACCTCAAATTCGATGTTCCTGTCATGGATAAAAACTTCGGTTCCATAGACATAGAAGTGTTATATCCTTTGTTTACAGGCGTCAAAAGAATATATGCCAATAAGTTAGCGAGAGACAACGAAACGATGACCGAATATGAGAAAGAGTTTTATGGCGCTACCAAATACTTAGAACTCGCCGATATTTATTTCACACTTGTGCTGAGCGAATCGATGACAAAGGTCATGAGAGAGACGCACGAGATGACGAAGAACCACTATTCGCAAGCCTTGAAAATGGAGTCGAACGGGATATTAGACAAAGCAGAACGCCTCGTTGCGAAAGTCGCGTTAGACGAGAGCGAGAGAAACCTCAAAAGCATTGAAAGTCAAACGACAGTCTTAAGAGCAGCGCTGCTTTCTATTATAGAAATTCAGAATCCCAAAACCTCAGAAATTCAGAACGATAAAAAAACAAATTCTCAATTTCTCAATTTCTCAGATTCTCAGATTTCCAATTTCTCAATAGTTCCCTCCACTCCACTCTTCATAAACGAGCAATATCCGCAGCTGAAATGGTTCAAGGACATGATGCGAGAAAACGCCTTCGTCTTCAAGCAATCTGAGCTACATCAGGACATAGCCAAGACGAGCCTCGCCATGAGTCGCTCTAACTATTTCCCAGTGATTTCAGTCTTCGGCAAACAGACCATCGCCTCATATAACGTGCCGAGCAACTTAATTCCCAACACTATAGCAGGCGTAAATCTAGCGTGGGACCTCTTCGACGGATTGGCGAGAGAACGACAGATACAACAAGTCAAGATTGAGAGTGATATTGTCAACGACCTTCAAAACAATCTTAAGAACGAATTGGAAATAAGCGTAGAAGAATGGCATTCAAAGCTGCGACAAGCATGTATCGACGCTGCTGAGTTAAAGTCGTCGCTTGAACTGTCGCAGGAGATTTACAGGATAAGGAAGAAATCGTTCAGCGAAGGACTGTGCACCTCGCAGCAAGTCCTTGACGCTCTTAACTTAGTCAACAAGACGAAGCTGTTATTACAGACTACATATTACGAATATGACATCGCCTTGGCTAACCTCTGTTGCTTATGCGGCATACCGCAATATTTCGAATCATATATCACACGTTAAAAAATTTTAAGAGATGAAAGTCACTAATAAAATCATAATGGCGTTGTTTATCATAATAATGCTGTCGCTACTGATAATATCCGTCATCGGAATATTTATGATGAAAGAGAAAGACATTGTACTTCAAGGACATATTGAGGCTGAAGAATATAACATCTCAGGTCTGTTGCCCGGCAGGATTGAGAGCATCTACGTGACAGAAGGCGCTCGCGTTGAAGAAGGCGACACCTTGGTTCATATCATCTCGCGCGAGATGTTGGCTGAACACAAATCACAGAAAGCCTTGCAGAAAGCAGCTGACTTACAGAGTGAGAAGATAGACTCAGGTTCTCGTAAACAGTTGATACATATTGCAAAAGAACTATGGGACGGAACTAAGGCCGACCTGAGATTAGCGAAGACCACCTACGAAAGAATCGAGGCATTATACAGAGACTCCATCGTAAGCATGCAGAGAAAAGACGAGGCGGAGGCTATATACAAGTCGGCGCTCGCAGCCGAACGCGCCGCTTATTATCAATACCATCTCGCTAAGGAAGGCGCTCAGGAACAAGACAAGGCGTCGGCACGAGCCTTGGCGGAGGCAGCACGGAGTAACACCGAGATAGTGACAGCGCTGCTCGCCGACGCCAAACTAACTGCGCCTGCTGCTGGTGAGGTGTCATCCATAAGTCTCAACAAAGGAGAGCTGTCGTCGATAGGAACGACTATCATGACTATCACCGACATCGACAACCCATATCTCGTGTTTAACGTACGCGAAGACCTGCTACATGACTTCAAGATGGGCGGCGACATCATCTGCGAGATACCGGCACTCGCCTTGAAAGACGTTCCTTTCACCATCAACTACATATCAGCTCTCGGCAGCTTCGCCACATGGAAAGCGACGAAAGAAACAGGAGGCTACGACCTGCGTACCTTCGAGATTCACGCCGTACCGAAAATGAAAATCAACGATTTAAGGCCAGGAATGTCGGTGCTTACAAAAGTTGACAGATGAAAAAGAACGCCCTCATATCAGTCATAAAAAGAGAATGTCGGACGTTATGGTCTAGACCGCTCTATCTCTTCACGACGATTCTCTTTCCTCTTTTCGCCTTGCTGTTTATGACGACGATATTCGGTAACGGCATGATTGACAGCATCCCTGTCGGTATCGTCGATGAGGATAACAGCGCGGTGTCTCGTGAGATAGCAACGACATGCTCGGCGGTGTCAGAGATTAAGGTGACAGAGAGATTCTCCAACACCGCCGAGGCCCGCGACGCTCTCCTCTCGAAGAAAATTTACGCTTACCTCATCATACCAAACGACTTCCAGGACGACATGCTCGCCAACAAAGACGTCAGCCTCACATTATGCTATCACTTCGCATTCCTCAGCGTAGGCTCTGAAGTGATGCAGGGTTTCCTTAAGGCGCTGCGTATCATAGCCGTCGCGCCACTACAACAGACGACAGACTTTCTCGGCATCGACGACACCACATTAGAAGCGATAGCATCTCCAATAAGTATCGTCGCTCATCCGCTATACAACCCTTCTCTCAACTATTCTGCCTACCTCAGTTTCCCTTATTTCTGGGTTCTATTTCAGATATTGATATTGCTCAACATCGCATATTCCTTCGGTAAAGATTTCAAAAAAGAAAACATAAAAGACTGTCTCTCAGCAGGCAATAATAAATTCTCTAATGTAGTAATCGGGAAACTTATTCCCTACGTCTTGATATTCTCAATCATAGGATTCTTCTCCAACGTAGTGATGTTTCATTTCGAAGGCTACAGCCTCGATTCCAACATCCTCGTCATGACTTTCAGCTGCGTTTTGTTTATCATGGCGACATGCTCCATAGCAGTGTTTTTATTCTCCCTTTACCCGAACCTCCCGATTATCATAAGCTTCATCTCTATGTTCGGATCGTTGGGCGCTACCTTTGCCGGCGTCACATTCCCCATCGATGCTATGTTCGGTATCTTCGAGAAGTTCTCGCAGCTGTTTCCGATACGACATTTTGTGGTGGCGACAGACTATCTGCGTTATGAGAGCGACATTGCAGATTATTTGTTGAAACCACTACTAACACTATCACTCTACAACTTATTGATTGTCATTTCCATCTTACTTTTAAAGAAAAGATTCAAAGCGTTTTTGAAAGATGAAAGATTTATGCAGGATAATATATGAAGAGTTACGAGCCATCGGCAGCAACATTCCCATTCTGATAGTGCTCATCTTAGGCAACATCGGCTATGGATTTTTGTATAACTTACTCTACGACACCAACGTATATCGTGAGGCTCCTATCGCCGTCGTTGACATGTCGCAGTCCGACATAAGCCATCATCTGACAGATTATATCGACGCCACTCAGCAAGTTAAGATTGTGGCGAAGACGCAGAACTATCAGGAAGCAGAGAAGATGCTCATCGAGAAAGATGTCATTGGTTTTCTTTACATTCCTTCCGAGTTAAAGACTAACATCATGCAAGGACAACAAAGCGAATGCGTCATCTATGGTTCTACCCTTTCATTCTTAGACTATCTAAATATTTCCGAGGCCGTAAACTTCGCTTGTCTGCAGATTAACAGCGAGTTACTTCCCGATATGATTAAGTCGCTCAACATGATTGACGTCTTATTTCTCATCAACGGTAAAGCCGTCAACATCGTGACAGAGGCCTTATATAACAGTAGCGAAGGTTATGGCACATATCTGATTCCACCAGTGATGGTCATCATTATCTTTCAGACGCTTATGATATGCGTCGCCATGATGAGCGGTCATGAGAACGAGAGCAGACGACTCAACTCGCAGTTTATAGTTGGTCAACGTCACGCAGCCTTTAAGATAGTGACAGGCAAGGCATTCTGTTATGTCATCATATATCTGGTATTTGCGGTGTTCTTCTTAGGATTTCTGCCGCCGCTTTTCAAGCTTCCTCATCTCGGCAACTTCTTCGAGATACTTGTCCTAATGGTACCATATCTCTTTGCGAGTGTCTTTTTCTGCCTCATGCTCTCGCCACTCTTCACAGACAGCGACATGCCACTTTTCCTCATCGTCTTCATGTCGGTGCCCTTGGTATTCCTCACAGGTATCTCCTACCCTTTGGAACTCATGCCTTTATATTGGAAAGTCTTCCACTACGTCATACCCACCGCCCCCGCGACTTTAGCATTTGTAAAACTCGACTGCATGGGCGGCGACTTGAGTAACGCACGTCCCGAGATGATAAACCTCTGGATACAATGCCTCGTCTATTATGTTGCTGCGATGCTTATATACAGGTTTAAGGTGCAGAGACGCTGAGGTGATAAGAAGCCTAAAATCTTGCTGTCCATTTTCCATATGATTTTATGTCATATATATAGAATTCATTGACGCTAAAGACGTTCACTGCGTACTCTTCGATACGTTACTACAATCGAAATATACGGATTACCATTAAATAAAATAGCCCTTGAAAAGATGGCGAATCGTAAAAAAACAACAAAAAATCGATTCTCCTTTCAAGGGCTGCTGAAAATCTGTCCTGCATGGGGAATGCAGTAATTTTCGTCACAATTATTAATTAAAACCGAGTGCAAAAATAATGTCATCTGAGAGGGCTCAGATGACACTAATAAGTTATCGGTAAAAAACAACAAGTATCCGTTTTATAGAATCAATATTTGTTCCAGCTGCTCATAACATCTAACGGCTTCCTCACCTTCTCTCTCGTTGGAGCATCTGGATAGCCAACACTGATTAACAACGGAATACGTCTGTTACTTACGCCAAGTATCTTCTTAATCTTTTTCTCATCGAACCATCCTATGATACAAGTGCCAAGTCCTAAGTCGGTAGCTTGAAGACAGAACTGATTAACTGCAATTCCTAAGTCGAAGAGACAATAGTCCTTATTCTTGATGATGCTTCCTATAGACGACATGAAATTCTGTTTCTCAAGAACTACTGCCACTAACACTGGACAATGGTGCGTGAATTTATTCATTCCCAATCCTATAGTACATTCTGCTATCTGTTCTTTTGTCTCAAAATCATCGACGACGACAAACTTCCAAGGCTGAGAGTTATTTGCCGAAGGCGACAGTCTTGCCGTCTCTAAACATTGGATAAGTTTTTCTCTTTCAACAGCTTGATCCTTATACTTTCTATCACTTTGTCTAATCTTTGCTAAATCGGCGAATCTTAAATTATCCATAAAAAAATCTTAAAAATTATTAACTTTCTTATATATCTCTTTTAATCCTAAAATGTGTTTCTTTATCGAGTAGATGTTTCTACATTCTTCCTGAACAGTCTCTGCTATCAACTGATAGTCTTCCAAATCAGACAAAATCTGGCGCGTATTGTTCGCAAACTCTGTCACGTCATCCGACTTGTATAAGGTTGCATATTTTCCGTTGTAGGTTATTTCTCTTATCATCTCGTCATCATTCACAATGACATTAACTCCAGAAACCATCGCCTGAATTACCGGCAAGGCAACAGCTTCATTATCGGAATGATAAACGAAAGCATCAAGCTGAGTCATAAAATCTACCGAATTCTCACGACGTCCAACAAAAGTGATGTAATTGTCAAGTCCATGCACGAGATAATAATATTTGCAATCGTTGAAATAGGATTCATATTCATCAAGAATCTCCCCTGCCACCAAACATGTGAAGTTACGTCCCGACTTTCTCAACTTCCTCACCATCTTAAAGATACTCATAAGATCGTGTTCTGGAGCGAAATCACCACACGTCCCGATAAGGTATCTGAAGTCGTCGATAAAAAACTCGTCTCTCAATGATTTAGAAATATTTGCGTCTAACCTCTTCATAGAAAATCCATGAAAAAGCTTGAAATGTTTATCAGGGTCGAGTTTATATTTGGAAAGGAAAACTTTCTTTTGAACATCAGTCTGAAAGATTATTGAATTTACATTATTTATGACATATTTAAACATCATCTTTGAAGTACCTTTCAGATTGTCGTGGTACAAATAGCAGGAATATACAACTTTAACTTTCAAAAATTTAGACGCCATCAATGCGTAAAAAGCATCTATATAATGATAAGTGTGTATTATGTCTATTTTGTTATCTTTAAGGAAATCCCTTATCTTCTTAACTATTGACAACCTATGCCATTTAAAGTCGGCATATTGTATGTCAAATAATTGAAAGTCATCTGATTTGAAATTGGTTTTGATGTCGAGTATTAAATCTTCGATTTCTTGGTAATAAGGATTAGTATGTAGATAGACGACTCTCATTGTGTGTAAACAAAAAAATCCAGCTCGAAAACCGGATTGCATGTGCCCATGAGAAGACTCGAACTTCCAAGAGCTTAAGCTCACTACACCCTGAATGTAGCGTGTTTACCAATTTCACCACATGGGCATTAAGCTTTTGGTATTGTGCCCAGGACAAGAGTCGAACTTGCACGACGCATTCGTCACCACCCCCTCAAAGTGGCGTGTCTACCAATTTCACCACCTGGGCTTAAAAACGTTGCAAAGATACGCTTTTTTCAATTACGCGCAACACCTTTTGCAACATTTTTTTTATTTTTTTTAATATTTTTTATAACTGTTTAATATTTAATAAGTTTACAGCACTTACGTTATCCCCGATTGAGTTATGACCATAAGAACCACAACCTAAAGTTAATGATGGAATGAATGAGTTATAAACATTACCAATACCACCAAATGTTGAAGGTGAATTCCAAATTATACGAATAGCTGGAATCAAATCACCAAATTGATTAGATAAATCCTTATTAGCAGTATGAATTGCAGCTGAGTGTCCTAATCCATTAAATTCAACCATTTGCTTAGATAATTGTAATCCCTCATTAGT
>JAZNVS010000111.1:0-3152 GCA_045592965.1 Bacteroidales bacterium
AGAATGTGAAGGTGATATGAATAAAAAAGGTAATGCCACAACGACTTACACCTTGTTGGCTATAGCTATTCTGATCTTAGCAATCGCATTTATCAATTTCGTTAATTTCTTTTTCGCACTTATTCCTGTAAGAATCAGAACTGTCAATAACCTGAAGATATTCGGTGCGCCGACAATAAGGCTGAGGTTTAACTTCCTGTTCGAGACATTAGGTCTTATAACATTATCCATTCTTGGCGCGGCGATTATCGTAGTGGCTTTCGCCGATACCTCGCTAATCAATTACATATCAACATCGGTAAGAGTCGTCGATAATTGGAGATTGATTTTATCTTTGATAGCTGTTTTATTCGTCTTAGGATTATTGGTCAGCATTTATCCTGCCTGGTACATCACAAGGTTCTCGCCAGCGATGGTGATGAAAGGTTCGTTTCATGCCACCAAATCGGGAAGAGTGCTGAGGTATATGCTAGTCGGAATACAATATGTCATCTCCTTGACTTTGATTATCGTTGCGATATTCTTACATCGTCAGCATCATTTTATGACGAATCACGATATGGGATTTGATAAAGAACAGCTATTCTTTATCAACACTAATGTCAAAACACTGGAATCGTATTATACAATTGCTGATATGTTGAAACAAAACCCTATTGTTGAAGATGTAACTTATTCAGATCATTTCTTTGTGTCGACGTTACACGGCGGATGGAACATAAATATGAACGATAAGCAAACAAAAGTTGGTTCTGTATCCGTTGCGCATAACTTTCTCGATTTCATGGGAATAAAACTTGTTGAGGGTCGTAACTTTTCATCATCGGATAGTATTGCGGTGATAATGAATGAGACAGGTCGTAATCAATTGGAACTGAAACTCGATGACGTACATACATATTCTGGTTTTATGCAAAAGATTGTCGGTTTTAGTGAAGATTATGAATCATCACCATTACAGTATGGAAAAGAGCCTTTATGTTTTATGGTGAATAAAGACGAGACTATCATCAACTGTGTTTATATTCGTATAAGTCAAGGCGTTTCTATGAAAGAAGCTCGTGATTACATCTTAAATACATTCATGAATCTTGATTCGACAGTTGGAAAAAATGAATTGGACGAGCAACTTCATTATGTTGATCATTTCCTTGAATATTATTATCAGTCGGAGAGAAAGCTTTCCATTTTGATAACGATATTCACCTGTATTTCAATATTGATTTCATTGATGGGAGTCTTCGGTTTAGTTTTATTTGAGACACAATATCGTCGTCGTGAGATCGCTATACGACGTGTCAACGGAGCCACGGTAAAAGATATTTTAAAGATGTTCAACGTACAATTCCTGAAAGTAGTAGCGGTATGTTCAGTGATAGCAATACCATTGAGTTATTATATCGTTGACAAATATCTCATGAGTTTCGCAAACAGGATTGCACTCTCGGCATGGGTCTTTGTATTGTCGGTCGTGATAATATTACTTCTTACAATATTTGTCGTTACGACAAGATCATGGAAAGCCGCCAACGAAAATCCAATTGACGCGATAAATTAACAATTAACAATTGACAGTTGACAATTAACAATTAACAATTATGGTAGAATCTCTTGTAGAGGTACACGGACGTGTGACTTAAAGCGTATTGTTTGGATTATGAGATAGCAACCAATCTATCACATTAAGTTTTCTTATTCCATCGTAAACAGGATTGAAATCTATATCCGTTGTTATAAGATACTTTGGAGTGGAATCTTTTATTGCTCTAAGCGATGCTAATTCGCGTTCTAAAGTGTCTGGATTTTCTGTGGTCCAAGCTACTTGGTAATATGAAGTGTAATCATTGTAATCTATGACAACGAAATCTACTTCTAAGTTGTTCCTTTTCCCTATAAATACTTCTTTGTTACGACGAAATAGTTCAAGATATACCATGTTTTCCAACCAATGTGAGCGATCTTTTATGATAGATTTTTTTAGTCTTACTTTGGCAAAGCATGGGTCAACAATGTAATATTTATTCAGTGTTTGTAATAATCCCTTTCCCTTTATTTCAAATCGGGGAACTTTGTATATCAGATATGCTTCACATAGAGCGTCTAAATACTTCGCAACTGTCTGTTTATCAACTATGGTACCATTTGAACGCAATGTATCTGATATGGAGCGTGGTGATACGTATGAACCAACAGAATCTAATATAAAATCCATGATTTTGTTAAAGTCGTGCTTGTTGGTTATATTCAGACGTTTGAAAATATCTTTTTCAATAATGGTTTTTAATATGCTATGTGCAAATAAATCAGCTTGTTTCTCGCTAATACTTAATTGCTTTACATATTCGGGAATGCCTCCGAAATGAATGTAATTCGCCAAAATCTCATTTTTTGATAAGTTTGGCGATTTTGATGATATAAAATTATAATATTCAGCGAATTGTAATGGTAGAAGGTTTATCTCAACATAACGTCCTGTAAGCAATGTTGCTAATTCTCCTGAAAGCATATAAGCATTTGATCCAGTGATATAGATATCAACGTTGGGCTTTATATATAAGCTGTCCACAAGTAACTGAAAATCTTTTATATTTTGGACTTCATCTAAGAATATATAGTTCATTTTGTCGTTTATCAACCTTTTTTTTATATGAGTGTGAATTTGATATATATCACCGATTGACAAGGTGTCTAAATCTTCAAAATTATAGAACTGAATTTGATTTGTATCAACACCACCTTTGATAATGTCATTGGCGAACATCATTAACAATGTTGATTTTCCGCAACGACGGACGCCAGTGATTACTTTTATAATATTCTGGTCTTTTAAATTGCGGAGTTGCTGCATGTACTGCTTGCGCTCTATAAAATCCTTTTGCTGAATATCCATGATGATATTATTTTGAGATTGTTCAAAAATTTTGGAATGTTGTATCATTTGCAAAATTAAAAAAAATATGGAAATTTATCGTTTTATCTTGATTATTTTCTTTCTAAAATACAACTTTTTACAAGTTAGGAGTTTTATTCCTAATCTGTATAGATATTTGATTTGTTTCATGAAATGAATACAAATTAATTTTAATCACTGTCCAATTTTTTGACACTTTATTTTGGGTTGAAATTTTAAATTGTTGATATTTAATGATGTA
>JAZNVS010000112.1:0-18050 GCA_045592965.1 Bacteroidales bacterium
AAGTCATGTATGACCAGTCAGTCGACACAGACAACAAGGTCATCAACATGTCAGAATACGAAGGCGGCGTTTACATGGTACGCATCGTTACAGAAAACGGTGTTGCAACAGAACGCGTGACAGTTGTCAAATAAATTTAGAGACTGAGAATCCGGGAAATTGAGAAATTTTTCGGATTCTCAGTTTCTTTTATAAATGTAAGATTAACTTATTATTTGATTTATGAAAAAACAAATTGTATTAGCATTAATATTCTTCACGCTTTTACCTTCATTTCTGAAAGCTCAGGAGTATGTCTCGACACAACCTCAGAACAGAAATGTCCTCATTGAAGAATTTACAGGAAGAAACTGTGGGTATTGTCCTGACGGTCATCGTATCGCTAATCTGATAGTGGCAAACAATCCTGGCAGAGTATGGGCTGTTAATATTCATGCCGGAAGTTTCTCACCTGTGACCTATCCTAATATGAATACAAATGATGGTACTGCAATTACGAATGGCTTTGGTATCGGAGGCTTTCCTGCTGGTCATGTCAACCGTTCAACAGCTGAAGATTTAGGAAGAAGTGAATGGGAAAGTCATACAAATACACAGTTGGCACAACAGGCTGAAGTTAATGTAGCAGGCTTTGTAACATTGAATCATACTACTCGTACAGCAAATATCACGGTGGAAGTATATTATACAGCTAATAGCTCACAGTCTACAAACTATCTTACAATTATGATGTTGCAGGATAGTATTTTAGGAAATCAGTCAGGTAATTATTACAATCCGTCTCAAATGCTGAACGGTCAGTATGTTCACCAACATGTTTTGCGTGATGTTGTTACTTCAACATGGGGCGACGAGATTAGCCCGACAACAGCGGGAACTCTTATAACTAAGAATTACACCTACCAGATTCCTGAATCGATAGGTGTTCCTAATGGTGTTGAAGTAGATCTGAATAACATCTTGTTCTTGGCTTTTGTGACTGAAAAATATGACGGAACTCCAACTCGTCCTATACTTAACGTTTGCGAGATTGAAGGTTTAGAACCTATTATCTATGATGTTGAGATATGTCAAGGCGAGAGCTATAATGAGAACGGATTCAATATCAATAATCCGGCTCCAGGTACTTATCATGATTCATACATCAATGAAGACGGCCGCTCTATTATCTTGAACCTTACTGTATATCCTACTCACGAACGTAGTCTTCAGACTTCGATATGTGAAGGTAACGACTTCCATTACGGCGCATTCCATTTCGAATCTCCATCGGCTGGCGTACATACTCAGGAAAATATGCTCCAGACAATACATGGTTGCGACAGTTTGGTCATTATGACTTTGACTGTTCATCCTTCATACGAACAAGAGATAACAGCTGAAATATGCGAAGGCGAAGATTATAAGGAAAACGGTTTCAACATGACGAATCTTTCTGCTGGAACATATAATGAAACTCTTGAATTTGAAACGGATCACGATTGCGACAGTATCGTAAACTTGACTTTGACAGTTCATGAATCACCAGTTGTTACCATTGAAGGTAATACCACGATAACTCAAGGTGAAAGTACAACTCTCACGGCAAGCGGCGCCGATTCATACGTGTGGTCGACAGGTGAGACAATGACTTCTATAACTGTAAGCCCAGAATCGACAACAAAATATTCTGTAGTCGGAACAAAAGACGGCTGCGAATCTGAAGCTGAAATCACAGTTACAGTTACTGTTGGCATCGATGAAAACACATTTGCGATGACAAAAATCTATCCTAACCCAACAGAAGGTGAGGTGATAATTGAATGCATGGGTATGAAAGAAATTACAGTTATCAAGCCTAATGGTCAGACATTGCAAAACATCATGGTGTCAGACGATACTTACGTTTTAAATATGAGCGACTATAAGTCAGGTGTTTATTATTTGAAGATAACAACCGACAACGGCGCTAAGATTTTCAAGACAGTAAAACAATAAAAACGACGATACTTTGTTGTTAAAAATCGAAGAAGGAACGTGAATTTTTGCGTTCCTTTTTTTGGTTATACGATTTATGTATTTTTTGCAGAAAAACAGAATGCTTAAAACTCGATATTGACTTCTGGTCTGATGATGATGCCGAATTTTTCCTTCACGCTGTCTTGAATCTTTTTCATCAGGTCGAGGACTTCCTGCGGTTTGCCGCCACCGTAATGAACCAAAACCAAAGCCTGCTTGTCCCACACTCCGACATGATTCTCCTTATAGGCTTTCCATCCTGCTTTGTCGATGAGCCATCCTGCTGGAATCTTAATACCTTTTTCATTCATATATGATGGCATCTCAGGATAAGATTTTTTTAACTTCTCAAATACATCATTCTCCACAATTGGATTCTGGAAGAAACTGCCGACGCTGCCAACAATGCCGACTTCGGGTAATTTTTCAGCACGTATCTCTTTTATTGTTTGAGCGACGTCAGATAGAGTAGGGAATCCTATCTTTTTCCTTTCTAAATATTCTTTAACATTGCCATACTCCAACTTAAGAGCGGCCTTTTTCTTTAGGCGGAAGTCAATGGCGTAGATGAAATACTTCTTATATTCTTCTCTCTTGAAGATACTGTCGCGATATGCAAAATGGCAGTCCTCATTTTTAAAGACGCGTCTCTGTCCGTTGGTAAGGTCTATCGTATAAACATAAACGATACTGTCTTTCACCTCGCATCCGTATGCTCCTATGTTCTGAACAGGCGAAGCCCCGACGCTGCCAGGAATATCAACTAAGTTTTCCAATCCGTAAAGATTCTTGCTGACAGTGAAATCGACGAAATCTTTCCATACTTCTCCCGACATACATCTTACAATCTCAAACTGTTGTCCGTTGTCTGTTGTCTGTTGTCCGTCAATAATATTAATTCCTTTTAAGTTTGAATGGATAATCATTCCATCGTAATATTCATTCGCAAAGAGAATGTTGCTGCCACCTCCCAAAATAAGTTTCCTTACATCCATAAAATCTTCTCTTTCAATAAGTCTGTCGATGTCGCTTAATGAGTTTACTTCATAAAAATACTTAGCGATGATGTCGAAACCCATTGTATTTAAATCTTTGAGAGGATATTCTTTTTTCATTGAAATAATTTTTTTCAAAAATAATTTATTTTTGCGAAATCAAGAAATAAAAGATATAAATTTATAATGTCAAAAATGTTATCAAATTGAAACGTGTTATTGTATCAGTAATCAATGACTTAGTGACAGATCAGAGAGTTAATAAGTCGTGTCTGACACTTCAGAAAGCAGGATTCGAGGTGTTGTTGGTAGGTCGTAAGCAGAGAAAAAGTCCACCGATGGACGAGCGTCCTTATCGTTCTCATAGGATGAGACTCATCTTTGAGAAGGGACCTTTGTTTTATGCGGAATACAACATAAGGCTGTTTCTCTTTTTGCTTTTTCATCGTGCTGATTGTCTGCTGTCGAATGACTTGGATACATTATTACCTTCTTTTTTAATTTCTAAGATTAAGAGAACTAAACTCATATACGACAGTCATGAATATTTTACTGAAGTGCCAGAACTCGTGAATCGTCCAAAGGTACAGAAGGTATGGCGTAAGATTGAGGAGT
The DNA here is from genome assembly GCA_045592965.1 of Bacteroidales bacterium. Taxonomy (GTDB): domain Bacteria; phylum Bacteroidota; class Bacteroidia; order Bacteroidales; family F082; genus Limimorpha. The sequence continues at coordinate 3,609 of JAZNVS010000112.1, forward strand.
TTGTCTTGCCAAAGATGAAAGAGATGATTACCGTTAACGAGTCTATCGCTAATCTCTTTCGTGAGAAATATGGTATTAAGGTTCATGTGATTAGAAACATCCCTATGCGTAAGATGCTTCCCGAACCGACGACGCGTGAGGCTTTGAACCTACCAAACGATAAACACATCCTCATACTTCAAGGTTCTGGTATTAACATACATCGCGGTTCGGAGGAACTCGTCGATGCAATGCAATATCTCGACAATTGTATCCTATTAATAATAGGTGGTGGCGATGTCTTGCCGATACTGAAACAAAAAGTCGCTGATAATCATTGTGACGACAGAGTACGTTTCTATCCGAGGATGCCTTATAAAGATATGATGGCTATAACGCGTCTGGCAGAAGTCGGTTTTACTCTAGATAAGGATACGAACCTGAATTACAGATTCAGTCTGCCAAATAAATTGTTCGACTACATACAAGCCAACGTTCCTGTCATAGCGTCGCATCTGCCTGAGATAGAACGTATCATTAGAGAATATAACATAGGAACTTTCATCGACGACCATAATCCTGAACATATCGCAGAGAAAATAAAGGATGTCGTGGCTGATGAAAAAACCTTGAAAACTTGGAAAAATAATCTTAACTTCGCAGCTCAAGACTTATGTTGGGAAAACGAAGAAAAAACTTTGATTGAGATTTATGAGCATTACATCTGATAAACATTTGCATATCGTCAGTTTCGACGTTCCGTATCCAGCCAATTACGGTGGGGTGATAGATGTCTTTTTTAGAATTAAGTCCTTATCGCAACGCGGCGTGAAAATACATCTGCATTGTTATGAATATGGACGCGAACATTCAGAGTATCTCGAAAGCTTCTGTTACTCTGTAAATTATTATAAGAGAGATACTAAGGTGATGAAGTTGTTTAACTCATTGCCTTATATCGTCTGTTCTCGCGACTCGCAAGAGCTGTTGGAAAATCTTAAGAAAGACAATTATCCAATCTTATTGGAAGGTCTGCATTGCTGTAAACTTTTAACATACGAGGAGATACAGAATAGAAACGTAATAGTGAGAGCTCATAATGTGGAACACGAATATTACGAGCATCTTGCTAAGGCAGAAGTCGATGCAAAGAAGAAAATGTATCTGAAACAGGAAGTTACGAAGCTGAAAGACTTTGAACCGATACTGAATAAGGCGAGAGCTATCTTAGCAATTTCTCAAAAAGACTACGATTATTTTTCTGGCAGATATAAAAACGTTCATAAGGTTACAGCGTATAATGCTTATACAGAAGTGGATATACTAGAAGGTAGCAGCGATTATGTCTTGTATCACGGAAACCTCTCAGTGGCGGAAAACTATTCTGCGGCAGAATATCTTGTCGATGCCTTCAGAAAAATTGATGTCAAACTTATAGTCGCAGGGATGAATCCGCCAGCTCATCTTCAGAAAGTTATATCAGAAGTGCCTAATGTTGAACTCGTCGACAGCCCTGACGATCAGACTCTCTTCGATTTGATACGTCATGCTCATATCAATATATTGGTGACAGAACAAGCAACAGGACTTAAGCTGAAGTTGTTGAACACTCTCTTCAATGGACGTTTCTGTTTAGTGAACGATAAGATGGTTGACGGATTGGATGTCAATGGTTTGTGCTATATCGTCAACGATCAGAATGCGATACGTTTCGCGGTAGGAGAGCTGATGCCTCGTAAATTCGACGCGCATCAGATTGAACGCCGCAGAAAGAATATGAAGAAATTCTACGACATAGAAGAAGCGACAGATACAATAATTAAATTGATAACTGAAAATTAAGAATTATGCATTATGCATTATTGAGACGTGTCAATGTATGTTTTTATTATATGTTTCATTGACGCATCTCTACAGATTATGAATTATGCATTATGAATTATGAATTAAATAAAATCTCCATAAAATCTGCTGCTGAACAACTTAACGTCTCTGTTGTGAGTTTGCACAATTGGATTAAGGAAGGCATTTTGAAAACAACAAAAGGACGTCTGACTCAGAAGGATGTTGATGCTTTTAAAGATAAATATTTAAAAAATATTAAGTTATCTTCACGAGCCAACAAGCAGTATAAAGATCTTCATGATCATAAATCCTTGTCGGAAATGATAAACCGTAGTCTTGAATCTGACTTGTCAGGGGAAGAAATATCTAACGATTACGAGTCGTCGCTTTCGGAATCATATAAGAACAAAGAAGGAATTTATTACACTCCTCAATATATTGTTGAGGATATGATGAAGGATATTAAAGACATTAAGGATAAGACTTTCCTCGATCCTTGCTGCGGCTCAGGTAATTTTATTATAGAAGCAATAAAAAAAGGTTTCGCTCCTGAAAATGTCTACGGCTTTGATACAGACGTTAATGCTGTCGCTATCACAAAAAAACGTATCAAGGATATAAGCGGCTATGAAAGCGATAAAATTATTTGTGAAGATTATTTAGGTCAACAGTCAACAGACAACAGACAACAGACATTGTCCATTTTTAAGAATATCAGATTTGACTATATATTTACTAATCCACCTTGGGGAAAGAAAATCAAGAAGAAAGATAAGAACCATTATTCTGAAATATATGAAACTGGAAACAGCAGTGATACCGCATCTTTGTTTTATTTCGCATCGTTGAAATTGTTAAAGGATGATGGAACTATTGCTTTTCTCTTGCCTGATTCTTTTTTTAACATCACTACTTTTGAAGACGCTAGAAAGTCGCTACTTAATATGAAGATACATCGTCTTGTTGATTATGGCAAGGCATTCAGTGGTCTCATGACCAAGGCGATGGCTTTTGTTGCGACTAACGATAAAATCCTAAAGTCGAAAGATGAAGTGAAGGTGAGTTGTGAGAAATATAATGTTAAAAAATATTTACGTTCTCAGAATGGTTTTTATGATATGCCAAAGCATATCTTGAATTTTCATATAGAAGAGAAAGAAAACGACATCATACGTCGTGTTTTTTCACTTCCGCATATCACTTTGAAAGACAACGCTAAGTGGGCTTTGGGAATCATCACTGGAAATAATGCAAAGCATTGTCATAAAGAGCGACTTCAAGGTGATGTCCCGATTTATAGAGGGAAAGATATTTTTTCGGATAGAATAGCTTCGCCATCTTTGTTTGTTAATAAAAATTTAGAAAGGTGTCGTCAGGTTGCTGATATGGATTTTTATGAAGCTAAAGATAAAATTATTTATAGGTTTATATCTGATAAGATTATCTGTCATCATGATATGGAACAGCGTTATATTCTGAACAGCGCCAACTTATTTATCTTAGATGAAAATTTTCCATTGACTTATGAGCAAGTATGTGATATATTAAATTCCGATTTTATGAATTGGCTTTTCAAGAGTATCTTCAACACCCACAAAATACTTCGCAGCGACTTGGAACTTCTTCCTTTGTGCTACGACTATTTCAACGACAAAGAAAAATTTATGAACGATTTAGGAATAAAGGTGTAATTTAAAAAACAAAAAAATAGACATATCAATGTGTGTTTGTTTTTTTAAGGAATCATTGATGCGTCTCTACAAATTTTCAATTTTCAACTTTCTTATCTATCACTGTTCCTCCGTCGCATCTTATGATTCTTGAAGGATATTTCAATATGAGGTTATAGTTGTGTGTTGCCATCAGTATTGTCTTTCCCTTAGAGCTAATTTCCATTAAGAGGTCCATGATGTCGTTTGTTGTCTCAGGGTCGAGGTTGCCCGTAGGCTCATCGGCGAGGATGAGTGCTGGGTCGTTAAGCAGCGCTCTTGCCACGGCGACGCTTTGTTGTTCTCCACCCGAGAGCTGATGTGGCATCGACTTGCGTTTGTGAGGAAGACCGACTTGTTGTAATACCTCATCGATTCTTTTGTTGATAGCATTCTTATCTTTCCATCCTGTCGCGTCTAATACGAAAGATAAGTTTTCTTCAACGCTGCGGTCGAAAAGAAGCTGGAAGTCCTGAAATACAATGCCTATCTTTCTTCTCAGCATAGGAATGTCGCGTCTTCTAATCTTGCGAAGATCGTAATCTACAATCTTCACTTCGCCCTGCTTCGCAGGAAGATCGGCATATAAAGTCTTGAGTAATGACGACTTGCCACTACCGGTCTTGCCTATGAGATATACAAATTCACCCTCGTTGATTTCAAAATTTACATCCTTCAACACACATTTCTTATGCTGAAATATAGCAGCTTCCTTTAATGATATGACGCTTTTCATCGATGATAAAGAATTCTATTTACTTAGTGCAAATATAGTATTTTTAGTCGTTTATCTCAACTTTCAATTTTAAATTTTCATCAGACACAAAGACGTATCACATTTGTTTATTCTTATTGGTGTAATTGGTACGTCTCTATATTTAATTGTCAACTTTCAGTTTTCAGTTTTCAATTCGTTTCACCAGCTGCCTCCTGCGCCCCCGCCACCGAAGCTGCCGCCGCCGAATCCACCGAAGCTACCGCCACCGAAGCCTCCGCCAAAACCTCCCGAACCTCCAGAGAAATCGTTCCAATGGTTGTGATGATTGTGACGGTTGCTGTTAGAAAACACACTCGCCCAGAACAAAGCCTTCCATATAGATGATTCGTCGTGTTTTGATGAGTATGTCTTCCCGACCTTGCCTGCAAAGTTAATGAAAACTATCATAACTACCATCATCGCGATGAAGAATACTAAAATAAAAATTTCTGCGCTTTCATCGGAATATTCTTCTGCGGTGAATGCGCCCGACGCTAAACCGATGATGATGTCGATGGCATCGTTCACACCTGAATAATAGTCATTGTTTTTGAACGCCGGTATCATCTCGTTCTCGATGATTCTCTTCGCTATCGCATCAGGGACGTATGGTTCCAATCCGTAGCCGACGCTGATGAAGACTTCTCCTTTGGTGTCGTTTTTAGGTTTCACTAAGACGACAATGCCGTTATTGTCTTTAGTTCCCACGCCCCATTTCTCGCCGAGCTGATAGGCGAAGTCGGCTGCCGTTGTGCCTTGTAAGTCGTTGACGAACACTACTGCAATCTGCGTCGAGGTGCTGTCGTTGTATGCTACCAACTTACGCTCAAGATTTGCTTCTTGCGATGCGGTCAAAGTATTGCTGAAGTCATTGACGAGTCGAGGAGGGGATGGACGACTTGGAATCTGCTGAGCGCTGCTGGTTAAAACCGCAAATAAGATGATAAATAAACCGATAAATCTTCGCTTATTACAGACATTTGCATGTATCATAAATCTGTCAATTATTAACTATTAATTGTCAATTATTAACTGTTAATTGTAAATTGTTAATTGTTCATTGAAAAGAGATTTCGTCGCTTAACTCATTGACGTCGTCTTCCTGATATGGGAAATATTGTTTTAATTTATTTCCGCATTTCAAAATTCCGGCGACTAATCCTTCCGTAAATTGTCCTTCTTTGAACATGGATGTCATCTCGTCTTTGATGTCGTTCCAGAAGTCGTGTTCTACGTTTCTGTTGATGCCTTCGTCGCCGATGATAGCGAATTTGCGGTCTTTGACGGCTAAGTAGAAGAGGATGCCGTTGCGCGCGGCAGTATGATCCATCTTCAATTCATAAAACATCTCCGCCGCGCGCTCAAGTGACTCTCCTTTACAACGGTTCTCGATATGAACTCTTATCTCGCCTGATGTGTTAAGTTCAGCTTCTTTGATGGCAGATACAATCTTCTGCTGTTCTTCCTTGCTAAAAAACATTCTCGCCGACATCGTGACAAAAATTAGAATTCAACTTTTGGTGCTACATCCGAACCTGGTGCCGACTCGAAATATGCTTTCTTGTCGAAGCCGAACATGTTGGCTACTATATTAGTAGGAAATCTGCGCAAGCCTGTGTTGTAGTCTTTTACTGCTTCATTGAAATTCTTTCTCTCTACAGTGATGCGGTTCTCTGTACCTTCTAATTGTGCCTGTAACTCCATGAAGTTTTGGTTCGCCTTTAAGTCGGGATATTTTTCTACCGTCACAAGTAATCTCGATAAAGCACCCGACAACTGATCTTGTGCTGCCTGGAATGCTTGTATGTTTTCTTCGGTCAGATTGTCAGCGTTGATATTCATTGATGTTGCTTTTGAACGAGCTGCGATGACATCCGTCAGAACTTGTTGTTCATGTTCGGCATAACCTTTCACTGTTGCTACTAAGTTAGGAATGAGGTCGGCACGACGTTGATATACGTTCTCAACCTGAGCCCATTTTGAATTGACGTTTTCTTCTTTGTTAACTAAGCCGTTGTATTTGCCTATAAACCAGAATGCGATTAATACAACAACGCCGACGATCAAGATAATGGTGTTTCTTTTGTTTTTCATATTACGATGTTTTTAAGTTATGATTTCAATTTTCTTGCTGTGAGCAATGAGCAATGAGCAGTGAGTCTCGCTCATAGCTCATTACTCGAAGTTCATTGCTTATATTTGATTAAAACTTCTTTTCACAAACTCATTCAAATCTTTGCCTTTTAACAGATTCTTTGAGAGTCGTGCCAAGTCGTATAGTTGTTTGATAATGTTGTTTTGTTCTTCTTCGCTCTTATCTGCCAAGCCTGCGATGATTGGGTTGTTAGCGTTGAGCATCAATGTGTAGCTGTCTGGCATCGAGCCCCACATCTGCATTCCGCCGCCCATCGCGCTCATGTCTTTCATTCGGCGCATGAACTCGTTTTGAATTACTTCCACTGGAGCGTCGTCTTCACTCAAGTTACTGAACTCTACGTTGTAAGTGACTTTGTCGATGAGGTTTTCAAAAGCTTTCTTTACCTTTTCCTTTTGTTCGTCGTTGAGTTTAGATTCTTTCTTGTCGTCTTCTTTTTCGATGAGTTTGTCGATAGAAGCGGAGTCGACGCGAGCGAAAGAGCAGTCGCCGAATTTTTGTTCGTAGGTGCTGATGAAATGAGAATCCAAGATGCCGTCCATCAGAAGTACGTTGTAGCCTTTGCTCTTAGCATTCTCTATGTTACTGTATTGTTCGTCAGCGTCAGTAGCGTAGAGATAAACGAGGCGGTTGTCTTTATTCTTCTGGTTTTCTTCTATGAGTTTCTTGTACTCTTCAATGGTGTAATATTTTCCGTCGGTGTCTTTGAAAAGCATGAATTTCTCTGCTCTCTCGAAGAACTTAGGATCTGCTATCATGCCGTATTCGATGAAGACGCTGATGTCGTCCCATTTCTTCTCGTAGTCTTCGCGGTCTTTCTTGAAGAGTTCTTCTAACTTCTCAGCGACTTTCTTAGTGATATAACCTGAAATCTTCTTAACATTTTGGTCGTTTTGCAAGAATGAACGGCTTACGTTCAAAGGAATATCTGGAGAGTCTATCACTCCGTGGAGCATGCTGAGGAATTCTGGCAAGATGCCTTCTACAGAGTCTGTTACAAATACTTCGTTGCAATAGAGCTGAATCTTGTTACGTTGGAATTCGTATCTGTTCTTGATTTTAGGGAAGTATAAGATACCTGTCAAGTTGAAAGGATAATCGACGTTGAGGTGAATGTGGAAGAGAGGAGTCTCAAAGTTCATCGGATATAAGACGTGGTAGAAGTCGTCGTATTCTTTGTCTTCTATTGACGAAGGAGATTTCTTCCAGAGTGGAGCTACGTCGTTGATAATCCATGGTTTCTCTACGGATTTAGTTTTTGGGTTACCGTTTTCGTCGGTCTCGCCTTCGATAGATTCGTTGACGGTCTTCATTCCGAATTGGATTGGCACCGAGAGGAATTTGCAATATTTATTTAAGAGTTCGCGTATCTTGCTTTCTTCGAGGAAGTCGGCGCAGTCGTCGGCGATATAAAGTATCACGTCGGTTCCGCGAGTGCCTTTGGCAATCTCGTTCATTGTATATTCTGGGCTGCCGTCGCATTCCCAGATGACGCCTTTTTCGTCGTCTGCTTGTCTGAATGATTTTGTGATGAGAGCCACTTTGTTAGAAACCATGAAGGAAGAGTAGAATCCTAATCCGAAGTGACCTATGATGTTAGCGGCTTCTGCTTCTGTCTGTGTCTTGAATTTCTCAACAAATTCTGTGGCGCCAGAGAAAGCTATTTGGTTTATGTATTTATCGACTTCTTCGCTTGTCATGCCGATACCGTTGTCGCGGATGGTTAGAGTCTTTTTCTTTTTATCGACTTCTATTTTTATTGTGAGGTCGCCGAGTTCGCCTTTAAACTCGCCTGCCGAAGCAAGAGTCTTGAGTTTGTTTGTCGCATCGACGGCGTTACTTACGATTTCACGTAGAAATATTTCATTTTCAGAATATAAGAACTTTTTGATTACAGGGAAAATGTTTTCCGTTTTTACACCTATTGAACCTGTTTGCATATCAATATATTTTTATTTGTTAATTTTTTTTCTGTCGCGGGAATGTCAAACAATATGCCATGATGATGACACTGACAAAAAGACATTTTTATGAATATTGAGACGAAAACTCGTTATTTCCAAAATAGATCCTTTTCCCAATTTGAAGGAAAACCAATTGCAGATATGTCAATAGTCGGATATTCGGTGATGAGTTTTTTTAGTTTTTCTTTAAAAGTATTATTTGGAGAAATTGTAAAAAGCAAATACCTGATCATACAGATACGGTAATATATTCTTTTATGGTTTGTTTTAGAAATCTCAATCCATGGATATTTTGTGACAAAAGGGTTTGCGGTATTAATGGCGAGTTCTCTATTCCAAGTCCTGGAGTGATGACAACACATATTCCGTAGATTACTCAAAATTAGCATCCATGATGAAAAGACTGGTTCTTGTAATCCAAAATATTTTGCAACTTTCTTCTTGGCTTTTTGACTTTTTAGATTCAAAAAAATATGACAAAGATTACCTATTGGTAAAATCTCTGCGAGCATCCATGCAGGAGGTAAGGAATTGGTTCGTTTTCCTTTGTAATGAATAATGAACTCTTCCTTAGATTTGTCGTATTCTGATTTGATTAAACTTAAAGTTAAATTAAAATATGACTCACTTTTGAAGTATTCCTTTTTTGTCATCCAGAAAACATCTCCTAATTCATTAGATATTTCATTTACAATTACACTGCGCAATGCAACTTCAATCTTCTCAATTTCATTGAATAATAACAATCGTAGCTTACGGTCGAAACGATACATATTCATTACTTTGTCAAAAGTTGCATCATTCTTGAAAAAATGATTATTCTTAGGTTCTGAGTATAAAGGGTAAAAATAGGCTTTAAGCCTGAAATAACCAATGTTGCGAATGTAGTTGGCAGCTTGCAGACCATTATCTATTAATAATCCTTTCGTTTTAAGACTAACTACTAACTCTTCAGCAGTCTTGTGTTTAATAAATTTTGGCATGGTATAAATACAAATATAAAAAAACGACCTGCCGATTTGAGCATTGTTAAGAGGCTTGGCAGGTTCTACACGGCTGCAAAGATACAATCTTTTTTGATACTGAGAACATTTTTAAAGAAAAAAAGTTTGTTCGGTATTATTGTGTTTTCAAAGAGCATTGGCGGATATTTTATTGATATTTTTTTATATTTGCCACTAAATTTTAAAAGATATGCCTATGTAAAATAAAAATTAAAGACATAAGATAAAAAAGCGTTAGCTTGTATTTCGGTTATCCAAAATCGCCAATTTTGAAATAGCAACCAGAAGTAAAAGTTAAGCGCTTACGGCTATTCGTGGGCTAATACTTATTTTGGTTGCAGCGTGTTTGGCGATACGTGGATAACAATCAAGTTATTGGTCCACGTTTTTTATTGTCTACATACAGCTTTGGACCAGATTAAAAATGAATCAATTATTTAAAACATTAAAAATTAAAATCATGAAAAAATCATTATTTATTTTAACTGTGATATTAAGCACTATGATGTAAACCACAGGATGAAACTGGAGGTGCGGATAATAATTATACAGATACAGAAATTAACGGTCATGAATACGTCGATCTCGGCTTGCCATCAGGTCTGAAATGGGCAACATGCAATGTTGGAGCTTCATCGCCAGAAGAGTATGGAGATTATTACGCATGGGGAGAGACAGAAACGAAATATGAATATTCATGGGATAATTATTCGTCTAATGCTATGAGTGATATAGCTGGAAAATCTAGTTATGATGTGGCATGTAAAAAATGGAGTTATACATGGAGAATGCCTAAACATGAGGAAATGGTAGAGTTGGTGGAGAAGTGTACTTGGGAATGGGTACAAATAAAAGGAGTAAATGGTTGTAAGATTACTGGACCTAATGGAAATCATATATTTTTACCAGCATCTGGAAATATTATGTTCGATAATGGAATTAGTGGTCAGGGAGAATGGGGAAGTTATTGGACATCAACTCCATGTAATGATGAATATGCTGAAATGTTAAGTTTAAATAGTTATGATTTTGATGATATGGTGGGAGGAATGAGTAGGTGTTATGGTTATTCTGTCCGTCCAGTCACAGAATGAAAATCTATAATTAAATTTATATATCTATAGATCGGAATTAAATTCTCCCTCATTGAGTGACGAAAATTTAAAAATCAAGCACTCATTGAGGGATTTTTTGTATATTTGCAAAAAATAAAATTATGGTTGACGTTTCGTTATATTCATACATGGATTCGATGCTTAAACAGACTCCTTTGGGTTTTAAGCGTTATATGTATGATAAAATTGCGTGGAACAACAGACTCGTCGGTGTTGTCGGACCTCGTGGTGTCGGGAAATCTACAATGTTGCTGCAATATATTAAAGAGAATGGAAATGACAAAGAATACCTTTATGTCTCTACAGATCATACGTATTTCACAAATCATAGTCTCATCGATTTGATTGATGATTTCGTAAAATATGGTGGAACACGTCTTTTCGTTGATGAGGTTCATAAATACAAGACTTGGTCGAGGGAATTGAAGCAGGCGTATGATGTTTATCCTAATCTAAAGATTGTTTTTACAGGCTCTTCGGTTTTGGATATTATTGAAGGCGAGGCTGATTTGAGTAGAAGAGCTCTGATGTATTCTATGCAGGGATTATCGTTCCGCGAATATCTCGGATTGTTCCATAATATAAATGTGCCATCATTCGATTTGCCTCATCTGCTTGAACATAAGATCGAATTGAAAGAGTTGGAGCATCCGTTGCCTCTTTTCCAGGAATATCTGAAGACGGGATATTACCCTTTTTCTAAGGAAGATGGTTTTCAAATCCGAATGGAGAATATCATAGATCAGACGGTTGGAATGGATATTCCTCAGTATGCTGATATGAAGGCTTCTACAGCGAGAAAGTTGAAACATATGCTTGTCGTGATTTCACAATTGGCTCCGTATAAACCTAATGCCGAGAGTTTGGCGACAGAAATTGGAGTTAGTAAAAATAATATCTCCGACTATTTGGTGTATTTGGAAAAAGCCGGGATGATTGGTATGTTGAGAGATGAAACTGGAGGATTGAGAGGATTGGGTAAAGTTGAGAAAGTATATGTTGATAATCCGAATCTGATGAATGTTCTTTCGGGAGGAAATCCTGATACTGGAAATGTCAGAGAGACGTTTTTCTACAATCAGATGCGAGTGATGAATGATGTTATATCATCAAAAAAAGCTGATTTTGTAATAGATAATTTTACTTTCGAAGTTGGAGGCAAGAATAAGAAACAAAAACAAATCACTGATATTTCAGATTCATTTATCGTAAAAGACGATATTGAATTGGGTCACGGCAATGTTATTCCGTTATGGTATTTCGGAATGAATTATTAATGACCAAAGTCAAAAGGCTAATGATTAAAGAGAAGTAAATAAATATTGGACAAAGACTGTTGACTATAGTCTGTAGTCCGTTGACATAAAATAAAGACTATGCAAAAATTCATAAATAAATTAGAATCATCATTGAAAGACGGAAGTTTCGTAAAACTGACGTTATCTAAGACAACAAGACAACAAGACAACAAGACAACGAGTTTTGCGGATTTACGTAATGTCTATGTCAAGCCTATTATTCTTCGTAATGAGAAAATGTATTCTTTTACTTATCGTTACGAGAGACGCGACGAGACCAAGAATTACGATGCTCAACAATCATTGGAAGTCATTACAAATCTCATTTCGGAAATATTTCTCAACGCTACCTTGTTTACCTTGACGGAAGATGTGACGCTTCTCATTAGCAAGAAAGGCAAGGCTACTGTCATGACGAAGGCAGTCAAGGAACAGCGAGAGCAGAATGTGGAACACGACAAGGTGAAGAATCGTCTGATTAATCCGGAGAATCCTTGGTGGTTTAAATTAGGACTTACAACCCGCGAGGGAAAAGTCACCGCCGATATGCAGCATAAGTTCAAGCAGATCTGCAAATATGTCGAGATTGTCGATGGCGTGATGAAGAACGTGAAGTTCGACGGCAAGATACGCATCGCCGACATGGGAGCTGGAAAAGGTTATCTCACTTTCGCTCTGTATGAATATCTTACGCAGAAATGCAAATACGACATCGCGATGGAAGGCGTGGAAATCCGTCCCGACTTAGTCGTTAAAATCAATGAGATAATCAAGGAGTCTAATCTTAAAGACTTTCGATTTGTGGAGAGCAGTATTGAAGCTTACGCTTGTCAACAGACAACAGACAACTTCTCAGATTCTCAGGTTCTCAGTTTTTCAGATTCTATAGACGTGTTAATTGCTCTTCATGCTTGCAACACTGCCACCGACGACGCTATTATAAAAGGTATAGAGTCGGGTGCAAAGCTGATAATATGCGCTCCTTGTTGTCACAAGCAGATCCGTCAGGAGATGGAGAAGTCGAAAGTTGTTGATGCTATAACACGTTACGGCATCTTCATGGAACGTCAGGCTGTGATGATTACCGATACGATACGAGCCTTGATATTGGAATATTTCGGATATAAGACGCAGGTGATGGAGTTTATCGAGATGGAACATACTCCTAAGAACGTGCTTCTCGTCGGAAGGAAAACGAATGATCCTGACGAAGAAGAGAAGACGAAGATTCTCAACGAGATAAAATCGCTCAAAGAAAGATACGGCATAGAGAGACATTATTTGGAGAAGATTTTTAATTTTTAATATTAATATTGTATTTTTTACGTTTTAATCCGTAAAATTATTAAATTTGCATAATTTTACGTTTAAAAGTGTGAGATTGTATGATTGATCGTGTTAGTTATATAAACAAACTTATTAAGTTTAAAGATAAAAAAATTATCAAGGTTATAACAGGAATACGCCGTTCTGGTAAATCCACATTGTTGATGCAGTATATTGATTATCTCAGAACGCAAGATATTAATGGTGATAAGATAATCTACATTAATCTTGAATCGGCAAAGTATGACAATATTAAAAATTATCAGGATTTATATAATCATATTGCTCAGCAAATACATTCACGAGAATTGTATTACGTGATAATTGATGAGATTCAGAATATTGATGGATTTGAGAAAACTATCAATAGTTTATCAGTAGATTTTAATATTGATTTATATTTAACAGGAAGTAATGCGAGAATGTTGTCTTCTGAATTGGCGACTTTGTTGTCTGGAAGATATGTTGAGATAAGAATGTTGCCTTTGTCATTCGGTGAATTTATTCAGGCTCATGATGATGTTTCGAAAGAAGATGCTTTCCATAAGTATATGAAGTATGGAGGATTTCCTTTTTTGGTTGAAGAAGATGATGATGATATTATAACGACATACTTGGAAGGTCTTTATAATACAATAATTCTCAAGGATGTTGTCAAGAGGAATTTTGTAAAAGACATCTCATTGATGGAGAAAATATTAAAAATGATATTATCTTCTATAGGTAGTCCTATTTCTTCGTCATCAATTGTAAAAGCATTGAAAAATGAACAGCGTAAAGTTTCCAATGAAACTATAGATAAATATTTGCAAATGTTTGAAGCAGCGTATATTATTGACAAAACAGTAAGATATGATATCAAGGGGAAGGAATATCTGAAGACTTTAGGTAAATATTATGTTGCTGATATTGGACTCCGTAATAATATTTTAGGATACAGACAGATCGAACCATCTCAGGTTCTTGAAAATATTGTGTACATGGAATTATTACGAAGAGGATATAAAGTTGATACAGGTAAGGTAGGTGATAATGAAATAGATTTTGTAGCTTGTAAAAATGATTCTATAGAGTATTATCAGGTTTCTTATACGGTAAATAATTCAAAAGAAACTTTAATGAGAGAGATTAGACCTTTTAATTTGGTTTATAATCATTATCCGTGTTATCTTCTAACGATGGATAAAGATTTTGTATCAGATATTGAAGGTGTGAGAAAAGTATATGTCGTAGATTGGTTGCTAAATGTATCTTAGTATTGTATTCTGCATAAAAAAATAATTTCAAAAA
>JAZNVS010000113.1:0-2425 GCA_045592965.1 Bacteroidales bacterium
GAACGAACATTTGGATATGAATAATGCTCCTATGGCATTGATAAAGATTTCTACGGAAAACATAAAGGCTGAAGAGCGCCGCCGCATCACCTTCAAAGGTAATCTCGCTACATATTTTGACGTACACTTTGAACCAACGGAAATTTATCTTTATATCACAGCTCAGGCTGCAACATTCATCGAGATTCATCATCCGGATTACGGCAAAACAGAATATTGGTTGCCTCAAGATCTAAAAGACTTCTGCGCTTATGAGATGGTGCTGCAGTATGTGCCTCTCGTGCCTGGAGAATTGGATCAGCTAAACAACTATCTCACTATCATTGCAGACCAGCCTAATGCTTCAATATATATTGACGAACAATATGTGAGCGACGGATATAAGTCGTTGGCAATAGGAACTGCTCACACTTGGAAAATAGAATGCGATATGTATCATACAGAAAGTGGTACTGTCACAATAACAGGCGGTGAGCCAATTACGATAGAGAAAAAACTCAGACCAGCATACGGATTTATAAACGTGACATCGACACCTGAAAGCGGTGCTGTGGTATTTGTCAATAATAAGAGGGTGGGAACGACACCGTACCAGTCTGATAAGATGGCGAGTGGAACTTATAACATACGCGTTGTGAAGGATATGTATAAGACTGCCGAACAGACCTTTGTCATTAACGACGAAAAAACGACAGACGCTGCTATGAACCTGTCTCCTAATTTTGTGAACCTAACAATAGACACCGACACAGAATCTGAAATTTATGTAGACGGACAATATAAAGAGAAAGGCAAGTGGAGTGGACGTGTTTCTGAAGGCTCTCATTTTGTAGAAGTTAAAAAAGACAAGCATAGAACGGTTGCTAAAAACCTTAATCTTGTTCTTGGAAAAGACGTGAAAATTAGCATTGAAGATCCCGTGGCTATAACAGGTTTCCTCGATGTTAGCAGTCTTCCTGTGAAAGCTGACATCTATCTCAATGAAAAACATTATGGAACAACGCCGAGAATTATCACCGACTTGATGATAGGCGACTATATTTTGAAGCTCGAAAAACAAGGTTGTGCGTCCGTTACTAAAACCATCACTATTGAAGAAAATAAAACATTATCTATTAAAGAGAACTTGCCGATAGGAAAGGATGTCGTGATAAAGACGGGACAAACCGGCGATGAGGTTTATGTTGACGGAAGTTATGTAGGAACGACACCGTTGACGACAAGTCTCTCATACGGCAAGCACGAACTCAAAGCTACACGAGGAATTCAGACTGCAACAAAGGATATTGATGTGAAAGCAGATTCTGCTACAGAAGAATACACTTTGGCTTTTGGCAAGATGATAAAAATTACTTCAGATGAAACTGGCGATGATATTTATGTTGACAGAAAGAAAGTGGGACAAACGCCTATGGATGTCGATATGCCGTTAGGCAAATATGAAGTTGAAGTTAGAAGAGGTAATTTATATGAAACCAAAACTTTACAGATCAGTAAGAACGGACAAACTAATTATTATTTCGTTCCTAAGAAAGAATCGTTAGACAAATATCTAAGTAGAGGAATTAAATTTGTTACCTTGAATGCCGCTTATTCTATAGCACCACAGACTTCTTTCGGACTGACATTCGGACAAGTGAAACAATTCGGATGGTATGTTAGCGCGATGTCTAACTTCGACTTTACTGGATTTGATGTAATTGATAAATCATATGAGGAAGTTATTCTTACAGGCGAAAGCAGAAGCACGAGATTGTCTGTAATTGGAGGTTTTATGGCACGCATTGGCGGACCTGTCTGTGCAAGAGCGGGTGCTGGATATGGTATGATAATTAGAACATGTGAGACTATAGGCGGCGACTATGTGAACTATCCTGATAACACATACAAAGGCATTGACCTCTCAGCAGGCTTACAACTGAACCTTAGAAACATAACTATAAGCGTAGATGCTGTGACGACTAATTTTGAAATGACAGAAGTTAAATTAGGAGTAGGAGTGAATTTTAATTAACAATGTACAATTGCAATGAAAAGCAGTGTTTCATGTAGATTCACACGACGTGTGACTTAAACAAAATAGACATGGAAAAAGTCTGCTGTCCGTTGGCTTTGAAAAATAAACATTATGAAAAAGACATTATTACTATTAGGAGCTATTATTCTTCTTTTTGCAGGATGTAAGAAAGATGACGTTATAGAGGCGAGTAAGGTGGAGATAAAGAACGAGAGGGTAGAGCGAGGATGGGACTACCTGAGGTTTTTTGGCGAGTATTCG
Source organism: Bacteroidales bacterium (assembly GCA_045592965.1). Taxonomy (GTDB): domain Bacteria; phylum Bacteroidota; class Bacteroidia; order Bacteroidales; family F082; genus Limimorpha. Next base: position 2,279 of record JAZNVS010000113.1, read on the forward strand.
TATCCGCAGGACCTGGAGGGTATGAAGTTTTATCTCTCCGAGAATGCTGACATGAGCGGAGCTAAGTCGTATAGCTGCGTTTTGGAAGGAAGAGACTTCGCATGTGAAGCCACCGACTTGAAAGCCGGCAAGAAATATCATTATTAT
>JAZNVS010000114.1:0-3408 GCA_045592965.1 Bacteroidales bacterium
AGAGAAACAAGGCTGTACCACAATAACGAAAAGCATTACAATAAAGGAAGGCGAGACCTTGACGGTGAATGAGAAACTTGTAAGTCAACAGACAACGGACAACAGACAACAGGCATCTGGGAATGCCTCACAAGATATAAGTGGAACAATCAACGGCCATGAATACGTTGACTTAGGTTTGAGCGTGAAATGGGCTACTTGTAACGTGGGAGCTAACAAACCGGAAGATTACGGCGACTACTTTGCATGGGGAGAGACGAGTACCAAATCGACATATTATGAAAGCAATAGTAAAACCTATGGTAAGCAAATGAATGATATAAAAGGCAACTCACAATACGATGCGGCACGAGCCAACTGGGGCGGCACATGGAGACTGCCAACGAAAGCGGAATTAGAAGAATTAAAGAATAAATGCACTTGGAGATGGACAACACAAAACAGCGTTAAAGGCTACAAGGTTACGGGACCTAATGGTAACAGTATCTTTCTTCCTGCTGCGGGCTACCGTAGCGGGTCATCGCTCTACTACGCCGGAGAGTACGGACGCTATTGGAGTTCTACGCCCTACGAGAGCAGTAGCCGTAGCGCGTACTACCTTAACTTCGATAGTGGTCTTCAGTACGTGCATTGGGACGATCGCAGCTACGGTCGATCCGTTCGCCCCGTTTCAGATAAAGAGGATATATATACAGTAAATACTAACAACGAAACCATTACCGTAAACGGCGTTAGCTTTACCATGATAAAAGTTGAAGGCGGCACCTTCCAAATGGGAGCGCAATCTATTGACCCAAGCGGAACAAACTACGACAGCGATGCTTTTAGTGAAGAAAGTCCCGTTCATTCAGTGACGCTTTCAGACTATTACATAGGCGAGACAGAGGTGACAGTTGGTTTGTTTAGAAAGTTTATCAATGAAACAGGATACAGGACAGACGCAGATAAGAAAGGAGGAAGTTCTATATGGAGGAATGGAAGCGGATGGGTTTTGACATCAGGAGTGAATTGGCAATGTGACGTCAATGGAAAAATACGCAGTGCAAGCGAGGATAATCATCCGGTGATACATGTCAGCTGGAATGATGCGAATGAGTTTTGTGAATGGCTGAATAATAAGACAGGCAAGAATTTCCGACTTCCAACGGAAGCAGAATGGGAATATGCGGCGCGAGGCGGCAACAAATCTAAGGGCTATAAATACAGCGGCAGCAACACTATAGGCAATGTCGCTTGGTATTGGGATAACAGCGCTTCAGTAACTCATAACGTAAAGACAAAATCGCCTAACGAACTCGGCATTTACGACATGAGCGGCAATGTATATGAATGGTGTGAGGACTGGTATGGAGACTATAGCAGCGGTTCTCAGACCAATCCGACGGGACCGTCAACAGGCTCCAACCGCGTGCTTCGTGGCGGCAGCTGGTTTTACAATGCGAAGGGCTGCCGTGTGTCTAATCGTTTCAGCAGTAGTCCTGGCTACCGTGGCGACTACTACGGCTTCCGCGTCGTCTGCCTTCCTTAGTTAACACTTTAATCCAGAAATTGTCTTAAGCAAAAGAGCCGAGCGGCATTAAGGAGTTGAGCACGAGCGGAGCGGAGCGAAGAGAGAAGCGAGACGAAATAAATGCTGCGAGGAGATTTTTTTGAAAATATAGGAACGTCATAGATGAGATAGCGTTCTTTGTTTTCTAAATTAATATGCATGCTAACTCCAAAAAAATCTTTCGTCTTTCGTCATTTGCCTTTAGACTTTTCTTATCTTTGCGCATTAAATTATTGTTTTGGTGTAGAATTAAATATATTGAAATTGTTGTTTTGGTGTAAGTTTTAGTGTATTAAAATTATTGTTTTGGTGTAAAAAGGATATGAAAAGAAAGATATACAACAAGTTAAAGGGTTGGAAAGACAATAGAGCAAGAAAAGAGGCTTTGCTGATAGATGGTGCTCGTCGTGTTGGTAAAAGTTATATAGTTGAAGAATTTGCTAAGAACGAATATACTTCTTATATATTGGTGAATTTTGCTAATATGACTAAGGAGTTACGAGAGATATTTGATAATTATCTTAATGATTTGGATTCTTTCTTTACCAGACTGTCTCTTTGGTCAGGTGTGAAACTGTACCAACATGAGACACTTATAATATTTGATGAAGTACAACTGTATCCGAAAGCAAGAGAAGCGATAAAATGGTTTGTGGCAGATAATAGATATGACTATATAGAGACGGGATCGTTGGTAAGTATCCGTAAAAATACTAAGGGAATAATTGTCCCGTCGGAGGAGTGTCATCTTGATATGCATCCGATGGATTTTGAGGAGTTTTTATGGGCTTTGGGTGAGGATTCATTAATGCCGTTTGTGGAAGATTGCTTCGTGAAAAAACAAGCAGTGGGAGCAGCATTACATCGCAAACTGATGGATTACTTAAGGTTATATATGATTGTTGGAGGAATGCCACAAGCCGTGAACGAGTATGTTGAAAGCAAGGATTTTGATAATGTTGACCATATAAAACGTAATATCCTAAATCTATATAGAAACGATATTTATAATTATGCGTATAATGATGCCTCTAAGGTCGTAAGAATCTTCGATTCTGTTCCGGGACAATTGCAACGTCATGAGAAAAAATTTAGAATTGGCGATTTGCAAAAAGGTGCACGTACGAGAGATTATCAAAACGCTTTATTCTGGTTGGATGAATCTAGAATTATTAACACATGCTATGCAGCTACAGAACCGAGTATAGGACTGAAATTGAATCGTGACGATGCAAGATATAAGTTGTACTTCGCAGATACCGGACTTCTGGTATCGCATTCTTTTGATGAAAACGAAATATTGTCGGAAAAGTTATATGCAAAATTGTTGCTGGATAAGATTGAAATAAATAAGGGTATGCTTGTAGAGAATCTTGTCGCTCAGATGTTCAAGGCTTCCGGTAAACGCTTGTATTACTATGCACAATCGAATAGATACAATAGTGAGGAGAATATGGAAATTGACTTTCTGATAAGAAAACCGGTGGTAACAACTCGACATAATATTTGTCCCGTAGAGGTGAAATCTTCCAACAATTACAAGACATCGTCATTGATAAAATTTCGTAATAAATTCAATCAATATCTTGATACCTGTTATGTGCTGCATAGCAGTGACTTAAAAGAAGATAATGGAATATTGTACTTGCCGCTTTATATGACGCCATTGTTGTAAATGCGTCATATTATGGCAACCTCCTTTAAATAAATTTCCTCCAAAAAAATCTTTCGTCTTTCGTCATTTGCCTTTAGACTTTTCTTATCTTTGCTTAAAAGACTCCTTAATGAAAAGATTTGTACTTGCATCGTTTATATTATTGACATTTATATCGTTAAGTGCTCAGAATAAACTGAAGAAT
>JAZNVS010000115.1:0-5703 GCA_045592965.1 Bacteroidales bacterium
TGTCTATAATCTTTAGTTATTACAAAGCTAAAATCTCTCATAAGAATAACTTTGATGAAAACGTTTTCATCAAAGTTATTTCATTTATCTGATATACATTATTTTACAAGGATTTTACCAACTATTTTTGTCTATTATACCATTTATTTCAACACCTCTAATATATTATTTCTAATCTCTGAAATATCTGGCGATACGAGATTTCTTTTCTCTAAAGCAGTTTCTATCTTCTTATGTAACAACACTTTGACAGGCCTCTCCCCAATAACGAAGATTTCGTTTCCTAACATCAAAGCCTCGTCAATGTCGTGAGTGACGTAAATCACTGTGCGTCTGTCGTTTGTCCAGATGCCGACAAATCTGTTCAGTATGTTTCTTTTCAGACTTACATCCAAACCCGACAGCGGCTCGTCCATGAGTATTATCTGTGAAGGCAACGCAAACGCCCTCGCCAATGAGACCCTCTGACTCATGCCGCCGCTAAGCTGCGATGGATAATAGTCGGCAAAACTCTCCATATCAACGAGTTTTAGTAATTCGTCGAGTTTGGTTTTTCTTTCTGAAGGATCCATCTCTCTGCTCAAAACAAAGTCGATATTATCTCTGACAGTCTTCCACGGCAGAAGTCGCGGCTCTTGAAAAATATATGAAATAGACTTATTCTCAATGCCTTCTATATTTCCATAGTCAGGTTTTAAAATGCCGCCGATGATATTCAGCAGACTCGTCTTTCCACAACCTGAAGCGCCTAAGATACAGCAGATATTGCCTTCAGAAAATTCAATATTAAAATTATCAAAGATGACATTACCATCGTAACTTTTCCTTATATCTTTCAAAATCAAACTCATAACTACCTCCATCTTATCAATTCACGTTCGGCAAATCTGATGATTTGTTCAAATAAAGAACTTAACAATATCGCTACGAAAGTCCAGGCAATAAGCACATCGACATTCAAGAACGACTGCGCCGTATGCATACTCATTCCTATTCCGAATTCAGGCTGACTCAAGACTTCGCCCACTATAATAGCACGCCAGCCTATACCGACAGCGCTTGATATTCCGCTCGTAACAAAAGGCGCGATAGCAGGAATATAAACCTCCGTTATAATTCTCTTCTGACTGATATTATAGAACTTCGCCATATCGATGAGTTTATTATCGACATTACGCATTCCCTCTATTATATTGGTGAAAATCATCGGAAACATTGTGAGGAAACCAATGAAAATCGGCACTGAGTTAGAGGTAAACCATATAAGAGCCAATAAGATAAATGAAACGACAGGCACAGAACGTATCACTACAATCCAAGGACGCATGAAATATTCAAACGAAGGATTCAATCCAGCGACTATGCCAAGTCCCATTCCAAGAATGACAGCGATGAGAAAACCTATGAGACCTCTTAAGACAGTATTCCATATTATTAAAAGGAAATCTTTGGTTACGAATAAGTTAATGACCGCCTTTAATGTTTCTAATGGACCAGGAAGAAGATGCACCGAGTTGATTCTTATGGAAGCGAACTCCCACAGAAGCAGCATCACGATGACAGATGCGAGAATAATGTAGGTCTTTTTGTTATTGATAAAACTCTTCATCTGGCATTTTTCCTCCAATAATTACGGAATCCATTTCATAAAAAACATTAAGATATTGTTTCACTAAATCTTTAACATCTTTCGTCAAACGCAGCTTAAGATTAGAATGCGGTATTGAATTAAGAGCAGCGATGCTATCAGGAACGATTCCATATTTAACTGCCAGACTCGCCGATGCTTCCAAATTATCATTGACCCAATCCGTTGATTTAGAATATATCTTAAGTAATTTTTCTACAAATTCAGGATTATTTTCCAAGAGTTCTTTTTTGCATAAGAGAGCTGTCTCGGCTATCGGAATCTCTTTTAACTCATACCATTTATCTCCGAGGTCGAAGATTCTTTTTAAGTTATTATTTTTTAACAATGCCAGACTGAGATAAGGTTCCGACAAGACCGCCATATCAGCGCGTCCTGCGATGACCGCGTTTGCCAAGTCGATATGCGTCGGGAAACGATAGTCGAGAACCACATCTTCGTACGGGTGTAAGTCATTTTCCTTCAAGAGATAACGGAACAAGACATCAGGAGTCATGCCTTTTGCCATAAGATAGACTTTCTTATTTTTAAGGTCGTTCCAGTCATTGATACTTTCGTCAGTTCCGCAGAGAGATAATGTTCCCCAAATTGGTATTGCAATAAGCTGATAATCTAGACCTTTGTTATAAAGAAGCGCTGCTGTCGTTGAAGGCAGTATCGCGAAGTCGGCTGTTCCTTCGAGCATCATCTTACGAACCTGAAGAGGCTCTGGCGAAATCGTTATCTCAAGACTTGGATTTTCTACATTATTGATACTGTCGATTAATGGCAACAGTCCTATTGAAGAAGGACCTTTAAGCGAAGCTAAAGTATAGGTGTTTTCTGACTTTTCAGAGCTATTATCACAGCTCGATAAAAGTGTGCTTATCAATAATATATATGATATGAGATAGAATAATCTTTTCATAAAAACGATTTCTTTTGCAAAGATAAACAAAGTATGTTTTAATATTCATTAATCATAAAAAAAGAATAAAGAAGCATCGCCACGACGACGATGCTTCGAAGGGAATAAATTGAGGTAATTTTATGACTTTCTTTAGAATGTGAAATTAGCGCGGATGTAGAAGTTACGTCCTGGCTCAAATCTTATGTCACCACGATTTGTCGAGAGGTGATTTACGTATGCTGTATTTGTGATATTGTCAACACCGCCAAAGAGTTGCAATCCGCATCTGCCAAAGCTAAACACCTTACTGTTGATTGAGAAATCCAAACGGCAGTAACCATCAGTTGGTATCTCGCCATCAGCGATTTTCTCTTGTTTTGAAGCTGTCAAAAGGCTTAGGCTTGCTGCTCCATATTTAGGATTGTTATATGTCAGTCCAAGACGTGCGCTGAAAGGAGGAATGAGTGGTAGGTATGTATCGTTCTCTGTGTCAAGACCTACAGTATAAGAACCTGAAAAATCAGCGAAGAAGTTTCTTGCGAACATCCAGCTGCCATCTACTTCAAAACCATACAACAAAGCCTTGCTGACATTAGAAGCGATGAGTGCAGGAAGAGTGTCGGTTGTACCATCGGTGGTGTTATATATAAACTCGCCAGGAGCATCGACAATCATATTAGTTATTCTATTGACAAATGCTGAGCCTTCCACTTGCAAGCGGTCGCCCCAATATCTTAAACCCAAGTCTGCGAAATATCCGTCTTCTGGTTTAAGGTCTTGATTTCCAAGTTGCACGTAAGCACCTAAGTCTATGTATTTGAAGCGTTCTTCCAACGATGGAGCGCGATAAGAACGTGCTAGGTTAAGAACTACGTCTGTGTTTTTTGCCACTTCGTAAATAGCACCGGCATTGGCACTCCATGTGATATCTGTTGTCTTGTTCGCTTCGAAAGTGATGCGCTGACCTGCAGGATTGTTATTTACATTACCATTTTGGATGATATAATCTACGTCGTGACATTCTTCGTTTTCGACTATGATACCATCCAGACGTCCGCCGATATTAAGAATCAGCTTGTCGTTGAGAAGACGCATCTCATCTTGAACAAAAACGCCGGCACTTGTAAATGAAGAGTTTGGTATCGGAGTCTCATGACGTTCCACATGGTTAACCATAGCAGTATCGCCATTAGGTTTCAACACTGTGACGTTGACATATTTAGTACGTGTCGTCTCCACATCGCGACGCCATACATCGATACCAGCGATGAGTGTGTTATTGTCGTTGAAATCCCAAACACCTTGAAGCTGTGCGCCTTTAGTCTTATGAATTCCGTTAGGCGTCACAAGCTGAGGTGCTGTTATTTTAGTGTTGCCATTAGGCATTGTCTCGACAGTCTGACTATTAGGTCTCATCTCAACATTTCTCACAATCTCCTGACTGTAAGCGCTGAGTTTCAATGAGGTAAATTTATCTGTTATGTTTCTTATCTCATAACTTGCATCGAAGAGCATACGGCCTATATCTTTATAGTCGGCTGTTGCCTTTGGTGCGAATGCAGCACCACCTGGGATGCCTACGTCATTTGACCAGTTGCGTTGGAACTGGAATTTAAACACGTGATTCTTAAAAGGTTTTATTCCCAATTTAGCTGACAAGTTATTCGACTTGAAGCTGCTGTTTTCGAGTAATCCTTCCGGGGTCATCACGTCGTCTGCTTGAGCATAACTTGCGTTAAGTTTCAAATACCATCTCTTAGCGCCTGTCATGACAGAAAGATATTCTGAGTGTGAGTTGTTTACGGTATTATAACCGCCGAGCAGGCTTCCATGAACGTAAGCTTTATCAGCAAAATATCCGTCTTTAGTGATGACATTAACGATGCCACCCATAGCGCCGCTGCCGTATAAAACAGACTGCGCACCTTTGATAACTTCCACTCTCTCAATGTCATTGACATCAATCATACTGAGAGAAGCGGTAAGATCTGTTGCTGTCTCAACGCGATTACCGTCGATGAGCGTCACCATTCTGTCTTCACCGAGACCGCGTACGTTAAGACCTTTCGACCACATGCCATCGCTGCTCATAGCGATACCAGGTTCCTTACTTAAAATATCCGCTGTGGTGAAAGATGAGTTGCGCTTATAATCCAAGCTATTGACAATACTTAAGTTAGCTGGAGTCTGAGCGAGTTTCTTATCGATTTTTAAACTACTTACAACAACATCCTCGAGTTTTATCGTATCGAGAGTGAGATACATATCTTTCTCAGAAGGTTGTACTGACTGGGCATTGAGATTACCCGCGAAGATGAAAGAAAGAGCTGCGAGAGCAGCGATCCATTTGTTTTTATTTTTCATTACACTTACTTTTTAGCAAAGCCGATTTCACCTCGATTCCGTCGATGCGTCCCAATTGTCCGGTAAGGGAACCAATCTCATCGGTAGTGCCTTCAAGTATAAGAGAAATGATACTGTTTTTATTGCTGCGTGGCAAGCCCTGACGACCAAGGATTATATCAGAGTGTTTAGAGATAATCTGATTCACATAAGAGGCGTTTTCCCTCTTTTCTATTTCTATTATCACTGTGCCTATTCTCTTTTCCATTAGACTTTCCTCCGGATTAGATTAGAAATCCCGTTTCACCTCGATTGCAACTCAACGTCTCGATCTCAGTTTCGACGGCTTTAATTAACGAATGCAAAGATACGAAAAAGTCAACAGACAACGGACAATCGACAAAAGAATTATTTATCATGGTTTAAAGTTTAAGGTTTAAGTTCAATTGTCAATGTCATTTATACGGTTTTATTCAACGAAAAATCAAATCGTAATCTACCATCGGGAAGGTTGACGAAGCCGATTCTGCAGCCAAGAAACTGCACGGCATGTTTCACGATAGAGAGTCCTGATCCAGTGCCGCCTTTATGACGTGACGCGTCACTATAAACAATTAACTGACAACTTTCATCTTTCAACTATTAACTATAAACTACTCTAAACTATCAACTTTAAACTATCAACTTTAAAAAGGAGGGCGTTCCGGCTTACGCCGTCGGGCTTTCCGCTGTATCTTTTTCCGCTGCGCTCCAAAAGGATGCCGCTCCAATCCCTAACGCGGGGAGGCTGCCAATGGGCATAAAGCAGCCTTTATACAAAAGA
>JAZNVS010000116.1:0-17896 GCA_045592965.1 Bacteroidales bacterium
TTCATTTAATTGTTGAAAGGAGAGTTGGTATGGAAACAAATGAAAAAATCGTCATCTATCAGACTATAGATGGAGAGACTTCTATCGATGTAAGATTAGAAGGTGAAACAGTGTGGTTGTCGCAAAATTTGCGACCGCCACTCAACATGGAGCAATCAAAGGTAAGAGCTTAATTCTGATTCATACATCAATAAAAAAATATTCTTATAACATATCATATAATAAATAAATTTATTACTTTTGCATTATTATATGTAATATTGTAATATGACAAAAAATACAATGGGGACGAAATTACCTCGCAAATTGGAACAGAAGATGCAAGTTGTCGGGGAGCAGATAAGATTAGCTCGTCTGCGTAGAAATCTCAGCATTGCACAGATTGCAGAACGCGCAACGTGTTCTCCTTTGACTATTTCTCGTATAGAGAAAGGAGCTTCAACAGTGTCGATAGGTATTTATTTACGTGTTCTGTATGCATTACAATTGGACGATGACATACTTCTGTTGGCAAAAGAAGATATTTTGGGCAGAACTTTACAAGACATCAACCTGAAGCAAAGAGAACGAGCTTCAAAAAAAGTATAAGGTATGAAGAGATTGTTTGTATATGCCGATTTCGATTGGTTAAAGAAAATAGAACTTATTGGAGAATTAAGTTATGAATCTATCCGGGGTTCTGATAGTTACGGTTTTTCATTTGATAAGGATTGGTTAAAAAATCATAGCAATATTTTCCTAAGTGACGATTTGAACAATTTTCCAGGTTGGCAATACACTCATATCGGGAAGGATATTTTCGGATGTTTTTCAGATGCTCTTCCTGACAGATGGGGAAAGACTTTGCTCCTCCGACGCGAACAGATTCTTGCCAAAGAAGAGAAAAGATCCGTGAAACGCCTTAATTCTTATGACTATCTGATTGGCATAGACGATTTTTCAAGAATGGGAGGTTTTCGTTTTAAAGAGAATAAGGACAATGATTTCATCAACGTCAGCAATATTTTACGGATCCCACCTTTAAATGAAATAAAAGATCTGATTGTCGCATCTAAAGAAATTGAAAAAAGCGAAGATGACAATATCATGCCAGACAGAAAATGGTTATTGCAACTTATTCAACCAGGCAGTTCTCTCGGCGGCGCACGTCCCAAAGCCAGCGTAATAGATTCTGACAAAACATTATATATCGCCAAATTCCCGTCTCATAACGATAATTACGATGTCGCTCTATGGGAACATCTATCACATTTATTGGCAAAAAAGGCTGGCATTACGGTTGCTCATACAAAGACATTACTCATAAATGACAAGCATCACACATTGTTATCAAAACGCTTTGACAGAACGCCAGACGGCAAGCGAGTTCATTTCGCATCTGCCATGACATTATTGGGACTCAACGATGGCGATAACGCCTCATCTGGATTTGGTTATTTAGACATTGTAGATTTCATCATACAACAATGCTTCGATGTGGAACATAATCTGAAAGAACTTTTTAGGAGAGTCGCTTTTTACATCTGTATCGGCAACACAGACGATCATTTCAGAAATCACGGTTTCATTCTCACACCCAAAGGATGGACTTTGTCTCCCGCCTACGACATAAATCCTACAAATAACAGATACCAAAGTCTGCTGATTAACAACAAAACCAACGACTCTAATCTAAACATTTTGCTTGATTCCTGCGAAGACTACTTAATAAAAAAGGATACCGCACAATTAATTATTGAAGAAGTATCCAATGCATTGAGAAACTGGAAGAATGATGCCTTTAGATTAGGAATACCATCTAAGGAGATAGAATTATTTGAAAAAAGAATCATGTTATAAGTCATCAGATGTCAATCTTCAGCAATCAGTAATTTTAGAATCTTACTTTATACTGATTGCTAATCGCTGACCGCTGATGGCTATTATTATTTCCTTTGTTTTACATTACACCTACGCTTTAGACACTCTTGAACCATTCGTTCAGTGACGGAAACAAAAGAATTGCGGCGACTTTGTTCCTTTGGTTTATGCAAAACAACGGCATCTTATATAATCCCGACGGTTCAAAAAGAATCAGCAACGGAGCATTGGTCGCACTGACTCTGATGATTGCAGAAAGTCGTCCGGAAGAAAAAGACGTGATGGTTAAAGTTGTTGTTAATTTGATAAACAAAGACAATTGATCATCTCACATCAGTTTCTTTATAATAAATATATTTTCCGTCACGAATAAGTTGAAGAGTGTAATTTAAGATGGCGTCACCGTTGGAAAATGATAGTTCCTCTGGTGTGAAGTTGACGTGATAATCAGGCATAACACCGCGACCGTATGGAAAACGTTCATCAACGACTGTGTCAAACACCACCTTGATTATCGGGATTTGTATGGTGATATGAGAATTCGGCAGATGATACTGAGTGAAATTCATTGCTTTCATAAAATGATACGTGGAACCTGTCTCTCGTCCTACGATGACACCTCTGTTCTCTTTCTTGACCCAACCTGCCAAGCATGTGGATGCAGAGAACGAACTCTCATTGGTGAGAACATATAATCGTCCTTTGTAGTTAACCAAAGTGTCTGGTTCTATCCATCTCGGATTGTCATTCACAAAACCGCCGCCATCAGGAAGTGCTTCGTAGTCAGGAAATAAATCATCAGGATTGGTATCGATAGGACAGTTGCCATAGCATTGAACCGATTTGTTATTGATGAATTTACGAAGACTTGTGCAGAAAGGCTTCTGTGCGAGATATGAATAAATATCTTCCGCTATCGCCGACGGTCCTCCGCGATTGTATCGAATGTCGAAAATCAGATGTGGAATGTTGTCAACGGTGAGTTTAGAGAATATTTCCGCTATCTGCTCTTGTTCTATGTCGTTCAATTCAAATGTATGAAGCGCAATATAAGCCACCGTGTCGGAAATCATCTCAAATTCAAAATTGGTTTTTTCATTTATGTGTAAATGCCGATATTGATATTCAATCCATTTAGGTTCGCGTGCCGTATCATTTGGGGTCATCTGCTCTATGAGTTTCGTCTCGCCGTCGGCAAAAGTTAACGTCAGATTATAATCCTTAGCAATAAGACCACAATAATAGGTATCCATGCTATTCAGCAACATATAATCGCCATAGCTCTTGACAAATCCATCGGCGAAGGCGACATATTCCAACAAGATATTTTTCAGCGAGTCGGCAGGAATGCCATTCACAGAAATGACTTCCTTTCCAAGATAGTCTTTATATCGGGAAACGGCACGCCACACCTTCAGAGTGTCGTTAAACCAACCTATACATACAGAAGGATACCTTTTATCAGCAGTTTCCTTTATCTTCGATTCCGAGATGATAGTCGTGTGACTATCTCGCACCTTACCGATTATCTTGGTAATCAATATCTCAAAGTCACTTATAGAAATGGAGTCATTTATTGAAGACATCTGATTTTTTATATATCTATCGAACTCCTCTTTCGGAGTGTAGTCATATAATCCAGGGAAAGATTCATTCAAGGCGGCCATCATGCCGTTAATGTCGTTTTGAGCTTCTTCGTCATTAAGATATTGTTTATCATTTATCTTTGGAGGGATAAAAGTCGTTTCCAATCCGAAAGGCGTCATCGGGTCAAGACTATTCGAGTTTTTAGAGATGCTTACACCAATACAAGGCTGTTTGATTTTTCTGTAAAGATAACCGACTGTGCCCAAGGTGTCGCCACGATGTATTATCTCGCCGGTCTTTATCAGACGAATAGGACGCATTCCATCAATACTGACTTTCTCTCCATCAGGAGTCACAATAGAGACACTCAAACATAAATTATGTATTTTTTCTGGAGTCATATTTCTCTTTCCAAGGAAAAGCAGGGAATCCTGTTCATAATTACCCGTTTGCTGTCTAAAGATTTGAACCGAACATAGATAGCTGTCGTGATAATTCAATGATGAAAATGATATAGTGCCGTCAACAGGAGAAACGATAGGCGTTCCAAATCCCGCTCCGATAATTAAATCACCAAAAACCAACTCGGCATTTGACTGCATGTCGGTTACTCCTATATAATCTTGCGGACGATAGAGAATGTCATCACCTGCTTGTTTCTCCGGGATTGGCCAGAGATATTTTTCTTGTGAGAAGGCGATATTGGCAATAAAAAGAAAAGCTACGATAATAATTTTTGTTTTCATATATCAATGTGATTATAGATTTCGAAAACAAAAATATCTTATTTCTTATATTGTAAAAAACACATTCCAAACTATTACAAGTTATACAAAGCACAAGATATTGAATATCAAAAATATATACAAAGATATATTCCAAACTTTTCAAACAAAGAATACAAATATCTTAGTCTTTTTCCATTTTCTTTCGTCGTTTGCCACGTAGTTTATCCACCATATTGACTGTTGTTCCGAGATAATCAGCTTCCTCTTGTCGAGATAGTTTGAAGAACGACAATATGTAGGATTTTCTTTCATCTTCATCTAAGTCGGGATGTTTTTGTTGTAAAGTCGTTAACATGTCAGGATACATTTGTTCAACTATAGTGAGCATAGCATTCCAGTGATCTTTACCGTCATAGACGAAGGTTTCTAATTCGTTGAGGAGGTTAGCTTTTTTGTTATTTTTAAGATAGATGTCAAGCAGAAGCATAACACGCTGTTCTTTTGTGAGAGCATCAGATAAGCGGTCGGCATAATCTTGTCTAATTTGTTCGTGCCGAGTATTAATGTAGGTTAAAGTATTGTTCTGCTGTTTAAAATGGAAAAGTTGTGCGTTGATTTCAGCCTCACGTTTCCGCTGACGTGACAATCTGATTAGTGAAATAGATAAAGCCGCCAAAAATAAAGATGCGATCGCACTGATGAAAATGATAATACGCTGTTTATGAATAATCTTCTCACTCAGTTTATTCTGAATCATCATGTCGTTATATTTCTGGTTGACGAGTTCAAGATTATTCTCTCGACGTATTCTATAGTTATGAATACTGCCTTTTTCGTATTGAAACATGTATTTGTAAGCAGTCTCATAATCGCCACATTTTTTCGCGAAGTTAGCAAGTGCTGTATAATAAAACCATTTGTCTTCCTGATATTCCGATTGAGTGACAAGCTCTTCTAATTTTCTGTAATAATAAAACGCTGAATCCAATTCTTCGTTCTCATAAAAAATATTACCCATGCCATGATAATAATACATCAATAGATTATCGTTAGTATCAGAGGAGTATGCTTGCATCGTTTGACGTAGATAATAGGCTGCCTTTTCATATTCTCCCGCATTAAAATACATGGAATAAAACGCCGACAACACATTGCCTTTTTCCTCTGAAGAGTTACTCAACGTGGCATACGTAAGAGCTTGGTTCATATATATTTCAGCACTATCTATCTTTCTATGAAACTGATAGAAATCGCCCAATGTCATTAGTGCTTTGGCACAATATACATAATCATCTCCAAAGCCTTTTACCGCAGCTTTTAACAATGACACTGTTTGTTCTTTGTCGGCATGATAGCCAAGATTAAGAGCGATATTATATCTTGCATGAGCTACCGTCAGAGTATCATCCGCCAATAAACCATAATGCTCCGCCTCCTTAAACAGTCTCATTGCTTCTGTCTTGTTACTCGAATCTAATTGGATATAAGCTTCCGTCAAAGCCTCGCGTCCAATCTGCCTGACATCATGCGAAGCAGACTGACATCCGAGCAAGAGAAAAGTTAGTAATAAAGATAATATTCTTATTACATTACAAAACAAAGCAGAATCTATTCTCATAATGTATTCAACCTATTATCGATAATCGTTTTATAATCGTTTTTCATCTCGTCTGGCAAGAATGAAATATCTATAAATTCAAACCATTTGTCTTTTATCTTGAAGAATTTGGAAAATATATTATCAATAATCTTATTACCAAGACCCGACATCTGCATTGATTTGACGAAGTCGTCTTTGCGAATTTTACGTTTCTTGGCATTAAGTGTCAGCGCTAATTCTTCAATATCTTCTGGCATCACCAATGCTGTTGATAACATATCGTAAGCAGGTGTCAAGGTGTAATTACCATTTTCTTTACAGAACAAAGAGAAATTCTTGAGATGCATATCGGCATTACCCGTCACCCAAGAAAACACGACCTGCTCCCAATAATTTACCAAATCCAATTTAGGGACGGAAGAGAACTTCTGTATAGCTTTGGCAATCTGCTCGTATGAGCCTTTATATTTATGTTCTGTTAGTCGTTCCGTAAGTTGACACATATCCTCCATAGGTAATTTTTCACCTTTGTCTGTACGGTCGATACGTCGGGTGATATAACATAATTCTCCGTCCGCAAAACGTATAAGGCTATGAGGAACAACGTTTATTTTTGCTATCTCAGCAAGATGCATTGTCAGATCTTCCACCTCAGGAAGATGATAGAACATATCAGTTTGCGGCTTTAAGATATATCGTCCCCACAATCCTACAATGGTAAAACGCACGCCCTCGCTTTTTGTTCCCTTGTTTATATCCAATGAAAGTTTCGCCTGCACTCCTGTAAGCGTCGTCTGACTACGTATCAGCTGCTTTGCCAAGTCGTTAAGATTATCACGAGTGTACGACAAATCTGGAACGATTGTCGTACCGAATATTTTCTTAGAACACGATTTATGAAAATCAAGTTCACCATCGTTCAGTTCTTTGTAACAATAAAGACACTTAGCCATGATATTCCTCCTCTTTAATAGGTTCAACACCGACAGCACCAATACAATCTTTACAACATGCGAGCAAGAGCGACATACGGTCACGAGTGTCTATTTTCCAGTTTTTCTCAGCGATGTCGAGAAGCCAACCTTCCGGTATCAGACCGTCAAAAAACGGAAAAAGGACTTTATCACGATATGGTTTGTCGCTTAATGGCAAAGTAAGACTTATGGCTTCTGCATTTGATGATTTCAAAAAATCGGTATCATATTCAAACAAATAACCATTCTCATCTTCAGTAAGAATGCCAGCCTTTATATCTCGTAAATATACAACAGCCTTTTTCATACATTATCGTTTTTCATTGGTACCACTCCGACTTCACTTCCGAAAAGATTCAATATCTGGTTCACTTTGTCGAGACGCAATGTCTGTTTGCCTTGTTCAAGTTCTCTGACGAAACGCAAACCGACACCTGACTTCTCCGACAAATCAACCTGCGTGAGATTAAACTTCTTACGCATCGCTTTTACATATACAGACAATGATGTTTGTTCCATAATTTATACCCTTTAGGGTGCAAATATAACAATTATTTTAATTCTACACCTTTTCGGGTATAATTTTTTAGAATTAAAATTATATTATACCTTATCGGGTGTAACAATATCATTATTTATAACAAAGAAAAGATAATTTTTCCTGATTTATTTCCTCTGCTTTACATTCTTCTCGCTTTCCATGAGCGATTCAAGTTCTTCGGCATCTTTTAATGTCTTGTTTCCAGCGTTGAAGACGTAGCGCACATACAAACGGAATGCTGAATGTTTCGTCTCACCCCAGTCTCTTTGGTAATAGTTCGGACCTATACATACTTCCTCATTTTTTGTGGATAGAAACGCTTCTTCATACGAAAGTGAGACTGAAAAATTATTAGAGAAATCTTTGCTGATGGTAATATCCTCTATGATCGGACTTTCTGCATAATAGCCATTATAATTACGTTGTTTCCCGATATAAGTGATGTATGTCTCCAACTCCATGTCCCAAGGCAAAGCCATAATGATACCGCCATCGAGACTAAATTCAAAACCATTGAAAGTCCTGTCATTAAAAACGACATATCCAAAATCGAGGTTTATCATCGGCTGAATGAAACCTAACAACAAAGTAGTCGCATTGAATCTTCCTCCGTATTTCGTGGAACGCGCAATGTTGTCGTAAAACGTCCGTGTCACCGCTCCATCAATATAGCGGGTCTCTCCAATTATGTCTTTCTTCAATGAGATATAAGGTTCTGCGGTGACTTGCGTGTATCTGTTTCTGAATGTATATTGAAAACCAATATTCTGAGTTTTTGCAGGTAATAACTCCGGATTGCCGTAAGAATAAGAAAGCGAATCTGTCCCGTTATAAACAAAAGGTGTCAAGAAGTGATATGAAGGATATGTAAGCAATGTCTTGTAATTCAGTCGCAATGAATTTTTCTTGTTGACTCTGTATAGCAATGAAGCATTCGGAAGATAGTTCAACTTGGTGTTGTTTATGGTGTCATAAATATTGAACTCCAATTGTTCGCATCTTATGCCTGCCATGACTGATAAATTTTCTTTGATATTATAAGTCGCTTGAAGAAATCCAGCAAGACGTAAATCGGTATAGTCGAAATATTGATTGTCAAGACTATTGTCGTAACGGTAATGAATCTCACGGTAGATGGATTGCGCTCCGGCAGAAATCTTGAAATTATCCGTAATAGGCAGATCGTATTTTAATTTCGCATTAAATGAGGTTTGCTCGTTGTTAAGATGTCGCAGCATATCCACATCTCGCACTTCGCCATCCGAATAAATAAATTTAGAAGAATAAGTATTCTGATTATCACGCTTCATGGTGTAAAGATTGGAGTTAAACGACAACTCGTGTCCTTTCTTTGAAAACTTATGTCTGTAGTAAAGAGTGTAGTTTTGTTCCGGTGTCGTCATCTTGGATTTGTCATCTTCAACAGCATCGTATAATAAAAATCCATTGGCGTAATATTGTGTAAATAAATTGCTTAGAGTCTCGCTTTTATCCAATGAATAACTTCCTGAGAATTTAAGATAGTTGTTTTTGTTGATACGATAATCGAATCCGTATCTTATTGAATGTTCTGTATTGGCTGGCGATTTTAATAATTTAACGGAAGAATATGTCTCATAATGAGAGCCGTCGGCATCGTTTATAGAATAATAGGAACTGTCGTAAACAAAAGTCTCTGGACGAATTACAAAACGATTAAAAGAATAATCTGCAAATAGACGGAATTTGGAAAATTCAAAATCTGCCATCAGTTTCAGATAATCGGATTGATCGGGAAGTGTTCCGTTAGCCATCGTGACCAAGCGTAATCCTTTTTTGCGTTCTTCTTTCAGCACAATGTTAATGACGTTGGCAACATCTGAATCATATTCAACGGAAGGATTTGTTATCACTTCGATACTTTCGATGTCCTCTGGCGTGATTGTCGTCAGGCTGCGAGTCGTGAAGGCTCCGTCAACCAAAACGAGTACGTTGGTACTTCCATTGACACGTACTGTTTCATCAGTGTTTCTTGTCGTTATGCCTGGAATGGTCTTCAGAGCTTCCAATGCAGTTGTTGAATTGCGAAGAGTGAAATCGTCGATTCGGTAAATCGTCTTATCAATTTCTTCTCTCATTGTGATGCGTTCGCCCTTAACAACAATATTGTCAAGCATTTGGCTTTCCATGACAAGTTCTATCCTTGCATATACATCGCCTTTATTCACATCAAAAGTTTTATGATATGTGCGATAGCCGAGACATGAGACATCAAGAGAGTAAATGCTTTGTGGAACTTTTTTCATGTTGAAATATCCAAAAGTATCCGTTATACAGCCGTTTTGGAGATTACCTATTGAATCGAAAAGTCGTACCGCCGCATATGGAATACCTGATTTAGTGATGGAATCTGTGACACGTCCCATCACATCCGCGTTTCTTTGTGCAAATGAAGACACAGATAACACGAAGACTAAAAATATAGTCATTAGTATTTTATTGCGGTAACACTTTTTCATAGTTATTATCATTTAAGGGAACTTATATAACCTTATGTTATCCGATAACAAAGTTATTGATTTTTTTTTATATGGCAGACGACTTCTGCATTTTTTTAATGAAACAGTTAAAAAACATTCAATCGAAGATGGCAAAAAACATAGGAACAAGCCAAGTCATCTCTCCAATGCCGAAATGATAACAATTCTCATAATGTTCCGTTGAGAGTATGTCGTAACCAACGCATCATGCTGATGAAAGAATGGGAATAATTTAAACATAATTAAACTTATCTTTCAGTTTTATTTATAATCTCAATTAATGTATTTAATTGTTCATCATTTTTTATAGTGATATTAGATTTAATTTCTATATCAGGAATGATGCCTATAGGTGTGTTTGTAACTTCTCCTGATGGTCTTATCAATCTTATGTGAGGGGCAAAATAATCATAACGAATGTACTTTTCATCTACAACGCTGCTGGAAAATTCATAATCCACAGGATTGCCATAACAATTAACCGCAGCACTTTCTTCTCCGACTATTATTCCTAAGTTGTTATCTTGTATTATAGCTGCTAATTCTACAGCAGCAGAATGCGTGTACGGTCCTACCATTACCCATATACTTCCATCAAATTTATCAGAATATTTATTAGGGTAAACTAATTCTGATTTATTTACGAAGACACTATCTCTATCATCTTTCCATAATCTTTTCACCTCCTTCTTATTGATATAATCCCTATGAATCCAAGGTTTTCGCATATATTCATTAGGAGAATTCTTCATCGAATTTTTAACAAAAAACTGCTCTTCTGAAAAAAGTCTGAAAGGTTT
This sequence comes from Bacteroidales bacterium, assembly GCA_045592965.1. Classification (GTDB taxonomy): domain Bacteria; phylum Bacteroidota; class Bacteroidia; order Bacteroidales; family F082; genus Limimorpha. Next base: position 10,610 of record JAZNVS010000116.1, read on the forward strand.
GTCTGTTATTTGTTCAACAAATTTCTCTATAATCTCAGCATGTCCGCCAGGAGACTCTCGTAAGTCAATAATCAAATTATCTGAATCATAATATTTTATGCTATCAATAATACCATTTACGATAGGCAACATAGTTTCCAAAGAATAGAAATAACGCATTGTTATCAAAGCTATTTTTCCATCACAAAGAGGAGTGAAACTTACAATTTCATCATATTCATCATACGCTTTTGAAAGATATTTGTCGTAGTCAAGAACATATACAGCACAATCAAACTCAGCATACAAAGTGTCGTTCTCATTGTATGGTATAAAGCCAAATTTGTTAATTCTATCTGACAACAATTTATATTGAGAATGACGACTAATTTTAGCATCTTTATGTGAATCTAATTCTGAACATATCGACATTCTTTTTTCCTTAATCCATTGTGAACTTTTTTGTTCATTTATATATACAATCTCACTTTTCTCCGGAATGGCTGAGTCTGTAAAGAAATCGTATGCCACATACATCTTCCCGTCAATAATATTAAAAGCGAAAGGAAAAACATTTACCAAAGAGTCTGTCTTAGAAATAGTTGACTCTTTAGTTTTAATATATCTTCTATACATTCCTATGCTCGAGTGACTATCCTTGGTGTGTGACACAAAGTTTTCAAATATTTTACAAAGTTCATCAGGTTTATAGTCTTGTTTTGATCTTATATCTGAAATAAAATTATCATATAATTCATCAAACTCATCTTTTGAAGTATATTCATAAAGATTCGGGTGATATTTTTGCATGGAATTATAAAGATTATCAAGTAGCATTGTTGCTTCGTTTTGTGTGATTTCTTTGTCGTAAACAGAATATTGAGATAATAAACGAAGAGGAGTCAGAACTATAAAGCAAAAACACCAAAACAAAATAATCATGCTATAGTACTTCATATTGATATTTTTTTAAGGCGGGTTCTATTTATTATTAATTTTCCTACATCAATGGGCAGAACCCATTTTCCCACGTCAGTAGTTTGATATATTTCTTAAAAAACGTTCCCGATAAATGTCATTTACCGAGACACACGTTCTACGAACTTGTTTTTTCCTAATATTTGTATGTTATTTTCCATATTGTTTCCTTTCATTTTCCGTTCTACAAAGTTTATAATTTTATTTCAATAATCCAAACTTTTTTAAATATTTTTTAAAATAAATCAGGGAGGGTAACTTATTGATTATCTAATATTTAATTTGTAATCCAATCGAAATGACACCTCTTTATCTTAACCAATCTGCACATGTTATAGACCAGATTTGTGAATCCGATGTAGAATGTCGCTCTCACCATTCCGACTCCTCTGAAAAACAGTCCCTTCAGCATGAAAACAGGAACAATAGGCTTGCGGCCGGCATTGTTCTTCTTGCTGTCGTTTGTAAACAACTTCTCGAGTTTATTCCTAAACTGTTAAAAATCAACAATCTCTTTCAATATTACAAGCGGATTTCCCATCTTCGATAACGATTCCATCGTATTTTCCTGTTCGAACAAACTCATTCCTGTTTTTTTCTGATATTTCATATATTTTTAAATATATAACAAAAATATCAATATAATCAACTGATTGTCATAAATTTAATTTATAGAAGTCCCCTTTAACTATGAAAATTAAAAATTTTACGTGCTTTATGTTTCTCTTTGGAATCTTTTTATCTTTCTCTCAATCACATAGCTCGCTATGCTCTTTCGAGAAAAACAAAAATCTTCTCAAAGATAAAATCATAAATCACTCGCAAAGTAATTTATAGAAATCCCCTTTATAGAAATCATCTAAAACAATTATATCTCAAACTTCACTTTAAGCATCAAACTTCTCGGACGAATATTGTAGGAAGAATAGAAATTGTAAATATCTGTAAAATACGAATATACAAACGATTCTGTATTTAACAGGTTATTGCACTCCAAATAAAATTTAACTTTTTTATATGTGTAACTGAGATTGCAATCTAAGAGCATGAAGTGTTGCGTCTTGAAATCGTCGGAAGTGTAATAATATTCGAGGCTGCTTCCTATCACGAAACCGAACGGCATCACGAAGTCAATGTTCGCATTCTCAACAAAAGTCGTGATGTAATCTTCTGATTTAAACTGACTTTCTATCGAAGAAGCCATTCTGCTCCAGCTGAACTTATTGGAGAAAAGTATCGAATTCGTGATGTTCATCGAAGCCGTGATATTCGCGTTCCAGCCGTGATTGTTGTAGGTAGCAACTTTATCTTCAACAAGTTGCGGCGACTTGCCAAAACCGTACGAACATCTTCCGTTGATATTTATATTTTTCCAATTGAAACCTTTTCCGAGATAAAGCGAAAACGAAAGATAGTCGCCACTGTTCTTTTGGTCGATACTATTTATTATCAGATAATTATCCTCAAAATTCTGAGAATACATCACATCATTTACGTAATAATTATAATTGACGGAGACATCACCGAAGAAAAAGTTCATCACATCGTTAAACGAGAATTTCAATGATGAGGTATTTCCTTTTGTGTCAGAGAGATTGCTGTCATATCGTGATAATGTTCTGTAATTCTTCAGTATATAACCAGAATATTGAGTTTGCAGACTTGGCGTCGTATTATAGATCCGACTCGAAACAGAAATATCCAAACTATTGTTAATCTTATATTTGAAATTAAAATCAGGTAAAAACAATAATTTTGTCTCATTTTTAGAATTTAAATTTATTTTATCGTCTAAACTGATATGACGAATCTGTATAGGCAACGACAATTCCGATGTTATTCTGCGTCGGTTGTAGTCGAAACGAAGTCCGAGATTTCCTTGCGTCTTAAACCATATCATCTCATTGTTAAAATCATCATCATGCAGTGTAACATCCTGATTATCATTAAAACATAAAATAGAACTATTCAAAGTCTGCCTTTCCACATTTACGATAGCGTATGGATGAATAGAGATTCTTTTTATGACGAAAAGCGTGAGGAACCTGAAAGTATTGTTACTTCTAAAAGACGTAAAATCAATGTTTTGCTTCGTTTTATCGTAATAGATTCCGTCATTAAGTTCATTCGGGAACGAACCTGGACTCACATCAGAATGATATGGCGTAATGTTATAAATATTTCTTGAATTAATCTCGATTCCTTTTTCGTTGTCTTTCCTACTTTTCCTTACCCAACGAATATCAGCTTTTGTTGTAACAGACTGACGTTCTTCATTTTGTCTTATCAGAGAAGAAGATTCTATATCAGAAGAATTGATGATGTCGTTACTTAAAACATTGACGTTTATTTTAAGATAATCTAAATTTTTATTAAGATTATAATTTATATCCGTTTCCAAGGAATAAGATTGTTCATCGGAATTTATCGTTTCATAGATGTTCAGGCTGTCGCTGTCGGGAATAAGATAAGAAGTGCGGGCGAAAGAAGACTTCGTATTTTTGTCGAAACCGCCCAAGACATTTACCGAGAGTTCCGAATCGTTCTTTAATTTATGTAAAATGTTAAATGTCAGTCCGTATGAATCGTTGAAAGTAGTTCGCCTCTCCCCTATATTCGGCACTGAAGGTTTTATCGTCGAGGCGAAACTTCCTGCGCCACCGTTACTTTTATTCGAGAGATTCGAGCCGTTGTTGTTAGTCTGAATCGTGGTGAGAAGCTGCATTTTCTTACCGAAACGCATTCCCGCGATATTAGCGTCCCAAAGCATTTTCTCGTCATAACCGATGCCGAGTTCGTTCATCAAGATGAAAGTTCCTTTCGCATCGGCTTTAAGTTTTATATTCAAAGCGACTGCATCAGTAAAATCTATGTTTTTCAACGCCTTGACTTCCTGATGATTCTCCATAATCTGAACGAGATGAACATCAGAAGCAGGAATGTTGTTCGTGGCGATATTATATCGACCTTGAAGCATATCCATATTCTCGATATAGAATTTGGAAATCGCCTTGCCTTTATATTCAATCTTTCCGTCGTCTTTGACTTCGATTCCCGGCATCTTCTTCAAGATATCAGCAATGACGACATCGGTAGTATCACGAAAAGAATCAGTCAGATAAGAGATTGTGTCGTTATTCTCCCAAATCTTCTCCGACTTAACGCTAACTTCCTGCAAGACAATAGATTCTTCTTTAATAACAATTTCTAAATCTTGATTCTTATTCTCAATCTGCATCGTCTCTTTCTTGATGTTAAAACCTTGAACGTTTAACAACAAAATCGAATCGTTGCTTTTGAAACTCACATTAAAAAGACCGTTTTCATCTGTGGAAGAATATCCGACAATAAGATTATCGCTGAGATTTTTAATCACGACAACTGCCTTAAAGACATTCTCGTCCTTTTCATTTCTGACATTTCCAGTGACGGTAGTCTGAGCGAAAATATCATTTAACGAAAAGAATGTCAATAGTATCAGCAATAGTCGTTTCATAATAATTATATTGTATCTATCTAAGTACTAAAAGGTTCAGGAAATATCTTATTCGGTGAGTTTGCCATATCCATCAAACGAGCCGATATTTCAGTCCAATCAAAAGCATGATTCAGCATCACAACAGATTCTTTAAAATCAATATCTTCGAAATATGTCAATGCTTTAAGAGGCATCAGTGCATTTGAATTCGGAATCTTTTTTAGGTAAAAATTCAGCATATCATTTAGAGAATAACGCGACGAAAGAAACGCTATATCTATAAAATCCTTTATTCGAGAGCCGTTGTCGGTGATACTCAGCAACTTCATAGCAATAATATCAGGAATACTCTCTATTCTTATGTTCTCTATATTGTCACAAGGGAAAAGATGTGGATAATCGAATCTGATGAAATCTACTTTTATATCATTTATAAAACCTTTTATGGTTTGCGACCTTGAATACGACACCTTGAAATCATAGTTTTTCACTAACATCATTTTTACCTCTTCCAAATCAAATGGTTCCGAAGTAAAAAAGTCGAGATCGACACTTCTGCGATGTCCCAAATGTAAAGCCAATGCCGTACCTCCGACGAGATTAAATGACGACAGCAATGGTTCTTTCTGCAAATCAATTAAAAGTTCCAGTGTTTTTGAATCGATTGTCTCCTTGTGCAACATCTCAGTTCCTCCCTTTTCAGATTAAAAAATACACATACAAAATTTATGTCAATATCGTTGAGGTAAGGCAGAGTCTTTATTATCTCCCTGAAACCATCAACGCCTCCATACAAATCAAAAGCCGCATAAAAATCTTCAGGTTCTCCCATTTCAATAACTCGTTGAACTACTATCGCCTTTGAATTCTGCCAGTCAAAATTATCGACATCGTACTCCCATAAGAGAGCACGGTTTATGTTATGACCGCCTGATTTATATTCATCTAATAATACCATAAGGCAAAAATAATATTATTTCTCAACATGACAATCAGCAAATTATCATTTTTATCCTGAACATCAATAATTTATTTTTCTATTGGATTATACGGCTTTGGCACGACCTCATTGGCACCGACTTCACGGAAAGTCACTTTTCCCGTCACTTCGTCTCTCTTAGCAATCGACATACTTCCTTTCGGATTAATTCTTTTATTATAAGCATTGAAATCATTATGAGCATCTTGCATAAATCCTGCAACCTCTTCGTAAGAAGATTTCTCATACATATAATCGTATAACAAAATAGGACGTTTCTCGTTGTTGATTCTTATGCAATTGAACATATAATCACCGTTTTCGTCTTCTATTTTGAGAATCAAGCCAGGAAGACCATTGAACTTCCACGGACCTTCTTGCAAAGGAATATCCATTGTAAACCAGGCATTCCACTTACGGCCTCTGAAATCGCAAGTGGCTCTGAAGCAAGAGTAACCGAGAATTTCCATCATTTCAGAAGTCATCTTCCAATCGAAGAGATTCATTGATTCTTCGTATTCGAATATTGGTCCGTCTGACGGTGCTCTATGGTAAACCGTCATATCATTTTCTCTATAATTCTTAACCACATCGACAGGAAACGCGCTCGACTTTGGAGAAGGATAATTATGCGCACCTTTCTTATTGGAATCGGTATAAGTCGAGTCGTAGTGGAACATTTTGTAGCTATATGATTTCGAATATTCTCCGCTAATCTCCAAGATTATCTCATCATGATAGATTCTATCAGGTTTTGAAATATCTTTGAGATATGACATCTCATAAACCACAACATATTGACTTTCACCTAATATTTTATAATCATCTATGCTCAGCGGCGACTGCGACATCACGATTTTAAAGCAAGATAAAAACGTCAATAACAGAGACAGTTTGGTTTTCATAAGAGTTTATTTTTAAGTTAGAGAATATTAGTTTACAAATTGGTTATTAGCTTAAAGTTTAAGGTTTAATATTTAAAGTGGTTTTTAAAGTCGATAGTTTTAAGATTAATTGTTTATCGATTTCCAACCTTAAACCTTAAGCATTAAACCTTAAACCAAATTGTTAACTGTCAATTGTAAATTATAAATTGACGACAGAATCATACATTCTCACGAACTTACCATTTTCAAAATAATAGAACCTATGATAATTCTTCTTATCGTATTTCTCGCCTAAGAGTTCTTTGTAGAATTGTTCTTGTAATTTATTCAACAAATAATTAGTCTTGACATAATAACCTGAGTTAATAGAAAACATCGGATTTTTTATATCTTCAATTTGCGAGAATGCATCGTTATAGTTATCTGCAACTACGTATAGTTCAACACCTTTTTCATCGCAATACGATTGTGTCAATCCTAATGAAGTGCAATTTTCAGAAGTGCAAGTAGGTAACCATTTGTAAACAATTGCTTTTTCTTTAGTCTTCAGAAGTTCTTTCAGTTGATTAGGATTGATGGCATATATGCGGCCATCATTAACAAGTCCTTCCAAAGAAGTGCTGTCTGAGGTCCAATAAACCATGTTTTTCTGTTCCGAGCTTAAAGCTGTCATAAAATTACTTTCGCCGTACGGAGATTTGTCAATCAACACGACACACGACTGCATCACAAGTGCCAAAGCGATAAATAAGAGAAGTTTCTTCATAAGAGTTTATTTTTAAGTTAGGTAATATTAGAATACAAATATACGATTTTTAGTTTAAAGTTTAAAGTTTAGAGTTTAAAGTAGTTTTAAAGTTGAGAGTTTTTAAGTTTATTTTATGTCAACGGACAACAGTCAACAGACAACAGACTTTGTCCTCACCTTCATTCCTGCCAACCTTAAACCTTAAGCTTTAAACCTTAAACCAATTTATTTATTTTAA
>JAZNVS010000117.1:0-32378 GCA_045592965.1 Bacteroidales bacterium
GTGGAATGATCCGCCACCTTGCAAGCCGATAGCGTCTTCGTTTGTGCCGTTGTCGTAGTACAACCAGTCACCTACAGGATTTGGATTGTATGAGAGTTTCAAGGTCACGTCGTTGCCGTTTGCTTCTGCATAGAGGTCTACTGGTGCTTCGCAGTCGATAACAGCTTCAACAGTTACACATTCTGGGCATGACATTGCATAATATGTTGTATCCATTGCACCTGCATAGACAACTCTCACACAGTATTCATAGTCGAGGTATTCTGTCAATGCATCAGTGTACGATGTTGTTGTCAATGGTTCTGGAGTGATGAGTTCGCCATCACGATAGAGCATTACGCCGAGAATGTTTTCATTTGGCTCTTCAATGTTACCACCATCTTCAAAGTAACCGCGGATCATCCATGTAGCGTCTAAGCCTGCGCCTACAGCCACATCGAACCAACCGTCGCCGTCCAAGTATATCCAACGACCATCAGGATCGCCAGTGTTGACACATTCTGCTGCTGGGTAGTTTACACCATCGTTAGTGTTGAATACAATCCATACGTTTTGACCTGCTGGGTTAACAGCTTCTGTCAATTCAAATTCAACGAAGCTATTAGAACCTGTGAATGAGTATGTCTGGTTAAGCACTGACTCACCTGGAGCGTTGTCGCCGCCTAAGCAGATATCAAATGTACCGCTTGTATATACTCTGTCGTATGCAGAAATCTTTGTCAATGCGCCGAGACCTTCGATGTCAGCTGCGCGGAGTTTGATACCCCAGCTGAATGTCTGTGGTCCGCCGATACCGTCAACACATACGCCATCGTCGTAGAACATCCATTGACCATCTCTGTTATTCTTAGATGTAGAGATAGCGATGTCATCGATATCGAGGAAGTATTGGTCTGAACAATTGAAGTGACGGATAGCCACATAAACTTCTTGACCTGCGTATGCGCTTAAGTCAGCTTCATATTTCACCCATGATGTCTGACGCATACTTCTTGTGCCTGAACCTTTAGAACCGATAGTCCATTCAGAGATTGTTGTAAAGTCTGAACCTGAAGTGTTACCTGCTGTTGATACTGCTACGCCGAAGTGTTCAGCACCGTATGATTCATCTTGTGCACATGCATAGAATGAGATCTTAGTACCTGCTGCTACAGCTATCTTAGAAGGTGATACGAGATAGTTATCTGGATAGAGTGGTCCGAACCAGTTGTCGTATGATTGTGAGAATACGAAACCTGTACTACCGTTGTTACCATAAGCGCCGTCACCAGTCAAACCGTAATCAACATTATGGTACCATGCGTAAGCGTCGCCGTCAGCGTCGATTGATGTCCAGCCGTCTAAGCCGCTTTCGAAATCCCATGACATATCATCTGATGGATCTGGAGGTGTTGGTGTTGAACCTGGCATTGTCCAGTTGAGAACTGCGTTACCATTGCTAAATTCACCGGTAAACTCTGTCACACCATCGAAGTTGCTGCAATCAACATATTCCCATGTATATGACATCGGTTCGCTATCGCCTGTAGAATAGTTAGCGACAACTGTTGTTGTATATTGTTCGCCGATGATCAAGTTTTCATGTTGATAGTAAGGTTCTGTAACTTCAGCTTCAACATTACCGTTGAGAGATACCGTATAAGTTTCGAGAGATCTGCCACCATCGTTGATCAACGCTACGTCGTCAACGCGCAACAAGAATTGGTCGAAGCTATCGAAGTGACGGATAGCGATATAAACCTTCTGACCTGCATAATGACCGAGGTCTACTCTGTATTCGTACCATGTACCATAACCAGCTTTAGCATCTCTTACAGCTTTACCTGTTGACTTGGCAACCATTGTTTCTTCCCATATTGTTGTGAAGTCGGCTGCTGAGGTATTACCTGTTGTTGAAACTGCTACACCGAAGTGTTCTGCTGCGAAGTCCATATCTTGAGCTGCTGCCCAGAATGTGAATACTGAATTAGAACCGATATTGACTTTTTCAGGAGTTACGATATAGTTATCTGGTTGGAGTGCACCGAGATCCCAGTGATAAGAACCTGATACTATATGACCTGAGCCAGAGTGTGAAGGAGCTTCTGCTGCTGCATATTCTTCATAGATTGCTGTGACATGGCACCAGTCATAGCTATCGCCGTCAGCATCTATCAATGTCCAGCCTTCGAGACCTGCTTCGAATCCGAATGAGAACTCATCACCTGTTTCGCCTGTTGGACGTTCCCACATTGCCCATCCTGTTGGAGAGACATAGAGGTTGTTTACCAAGGCTGTGATTTCTTCGAGTGCGCATTCTATTGAAGTTGCATCCCATATTTCAATGATTTCGCCATCTGCACTTGATACGAATCCTGGCAATGAGATTGTCAATCTGTAGGTACCTTTACGGAATTCATCCCATGAATATGAACCTGTTTCATCTAAGTTAACGATATAATCGTAGCCCATTTCAGGTTCGCTTAAGTTGATGAACTCTACGACTGTTCCTGTTGTAGCGTCACCGCTGTTTGTAGCAACGTTGACTTCTACAGATGTAGTCATGTTCTTGTCGATAGTATTAGACCATACAATGATTGATTCGTTATTATCTTGGAACGACTCAGCTGCATTTCTGTTGCCTTCATAGACTACAGCGACACCCCATTTATAGACACCGTCTTCCAATGTTCCCCAGTTAGTATCAACGAATGTTGTATCTGTGATTTCTGAAGCGAGGAGGTCAACTGTTTCTTCTGTATATTCTCCTGTGAGATGATTTGTTCTATACACCTTATATGATTGCAAAGCACGGTTGACGTTAGCTCTATTATTTACAGGAACGCCTACATATTTTGGAGTTACGTTTTGCAATGCCATGAAAGTACCTGTTGATGAGCCGCCTTCAAACTTAGGAGCGTTGCTTGATGTTCTCAACATCGCTGTCTCACCCTTGCTGTTTTCCAAGTAAGCTCTAATCATCCATGAGTAGAATAAGCTGTATTCTGTCGATGCGTGACTCCATGTTGTACCATCCAATGAGATCCAGTCGCTGTTGATGTTACCTGTGAAGGCGCATCCAGCTGCTGGGAATGTGATGTTAGGAGTGTAGAATGTAATCCATAATGGTTGTGTGCCGTCTAATGTTATAGCTTGGCTGAGTTCTATCTCAACGAAATCGGCAACTCCTGTCAATGTAACTTCTTGGGTTGATACTAAAGTACCAGGAGCATTTGTTCCTCCGAAATAGACATTAGCTGTATATGTACCTGCATAATCAGGTGCTGCATCATAGACTGCGAGTTTAGTGACTGAATAGCCAGCATATTCTTCTGTATCAGGGAATGATACGCCCCAATAGCATGGTGACGGCTGACCAGTACCGATTGATGATGCGTATGTACCATCATCATAATGTAACCAACCGCCTGTGAATGGTTCTGGTTGTTTGAATAATGTGATATTGTCGAGCCAGAATGCGTCTTGTCCGTTATCGAAGCTACCGTCCTTAACATATCTCCATGAATAAGTATGAGTACCGGCACTTACTGGGAATTCTTTATATGTCCAGTCTACTTCACCTGAAGCTGTTGTCATCTGTACGTTATCAATATAGAAACCTGCGAGGTCCCATGCTTGTTCTGAAGAAACTTTATGATAGTAGCTCATAACGCCGTCTTCTGGGACATCTACTGTAATTTCGATTATTGACTGACCGCTAGATACGCCTTCGCATGTAGATTTTATTGCGTAGTTACCTTCGTAAGCCGTCTCTGTTATCACCCATGGATAGTTTGGTGTAACATCATTGTTAAAGTCAGCTTGGCTGAAGTCGCCTGTTTCGAAGTCGATGAGTTCGAATTCTGCTGCTATCTTATCCCAGCTCCAGTATACGTTGACACTTGAATTATCAATTTCTTCAGCGTTGACTTGACAAACAGGATTGTATGTCTCAGTGATGTTGAAATTGACATCTGATGTCATTGTGTTGTAAGTTATGTTTACACCTGACACTTGAGCATCTTGGTAATTGCTTACAGAAGCGACAGCTGAATAAGTACCTACGAAGAGACTTCCTGTGTAATAACCGTTTTCGTCTGAAGTGAATATGCCGGTCATTTCCTTACCGAACTCATTATTACCTGTGAATGTCACTGTTACTCCAGCTATCGGTGTTACGCCATCTTGTTCGTAAGTGTAACCTTCTACTGTACCTTCGCCTGTCATGTATGCCTTCACTGCATTTGACTTGTCTGATTCGCCTTCATCATAAACGGCAGTAACTTCAAATGTGTAACCGTTCATATTGTATGCGAGGTCATCGACGAAGTAATAAGTGTCTGTCACGAGTTCCTTATTAATTTTGACACCATCTTGATAGACGTTATAACCGCGATGTGAACGTGTTGGGATAGATTCCCACATCAACAAAGCTGATTCGCCTGGATAAAGATTTGGAGTATCCAATGTCAAACCTCTAGGGATATTGAATGTTGTTGTGAATGACCAGATAGGACCTTCTGTCACACCTGATGAGTTACGAGCCTTAACTTGCCAGAAGTAGTTCATATTGTTATTGACATCAACGAGAGTATATCCAGCAGCGAGGTCTGATGTCCAGTCGATTACGACATCTGTTGGAGGATAAGCACCGCCTACCAACAATTGGTATTCTGTTGTATATTGACCGAATGTCCAGCGCAATTCTACTGGACCGGAGACGTTTGCCGAGAAGTCTTCAGGAGCGACAACGATAGGCATTTCCGGTACAGGAATAGTTTCTGTTTCGATGTTAACGCCGAACTCTGCACTTGATGAAGATGCAACGACATAATATTTACCAGGTCTGAGAGTTACATTTTCGATAGCGTCGTCGCCGCCGTAAACCGGAGCATCTCCGCGATTATTTTCGAATGCTACTCTACCCTGTTCACTGATTTCGTCAATCATAGCTGAAGGTTCGCCAGTGAATGTTGACTGAGCTGTTCTTGCCATCTCAACATCTCTGTTAGATTTACCTTCTCTGATGATCATAGCTAAACCTGGCTGTGCGCCGTTGTCGTTCCAATTTTCCCATGTTCCTTGGTTGCATAACAAAGCATTACCAGTGTTACCTTCACCTGAAATTGTTCTTTGGACTGCGTATGGACCTGAAGACAATGAACCTGTCATACCAACAGAAACCCAGTATGTTCCAGCTGGAAGTTCTATATTAAGGTCTGTAGCGACAACTCTCATAATAGGACGTGTAAATTCAGGCCATTTGTCTGTTCTGTAGATACCTGTCCAGTCGCTGTACGACATGATGTTATCTGTCATATTACCCCAGATAACCTGACCGCCTTCCATTGGGTTAGCGTCATAGATCTCAACAAATAAACCTGTAATTGTTGACTGATCTGTTGGAGAATCTGTCTGGTATGCATAAAATTCCATTTCATTGACAGTGAAATCTTCGTCATAATAGAAGTCATCAGCTGCCTGATACCATTCTTTATTGATATTAGCACCAAAGTTATAATATGCCTTTGAAACATCTGAACCATCTGGGCCTTCACCTGGATTTGTTATCAACTCTGCCTGATTGAAATAGAAGAAGTCTATCTCTGTTTCACCTGCTACAGGAATTCCTACATAGTTGTTGTCTTTGTCAGGGAACTGTGCGCCATAGAGGTCATCAGTATACACAGCAATCTTATTGTTTGCGCCTTCAACATTTGCATTTAACAATACATCTTCTGTGACATTGATTTCAAATACAGCGTCGTTAGATTCTGGTTTGTCACCTGGCAATCTGTAGTTGTTATATATTTCAGACGAATTAACCATTGTAGTGAATGGGAATGAATTAACGACTTGAGCTGTTTCGATAACGTCAGCTGCTGTTGGAACGTATGCTGTTGCTGTCAATTGACCTACTGAAGCCACGCGGTTCATCTTGTTCCACATCGCTACAATATTAGTTGATTTCTCACCTGCTTCTACTTGTGCGTCAACTTTTGTAGTGACATAAATATCCACACTTTGACCTGGTTCTATCGTCACTGGCAATTCTGGATTTGGTGAATTTTCATCCAATGTAAAGTATGCTGAGCTTTCCAAATCGAGGAGTGTTACTTCGACAGGTGTTGAACCTGTATTTTTCATCGCTACTTTTTCAGCATGCATCTTAGCTCCTAAAGGACGAGCTCCCATTGCGAATGGTGATGGGACGAACTCTATTCCTGGAGGATTGCCGACTACGAATGTAGGATAATAACCGTTGTTGCCATAAATGTCAATCAACCATTCGTTACGGCCTTCAACGCTATATGAGTTCAAAGCGTCAATCAGATTTGTTGTGCCAGCAATTTCATTAGCCAAGATGAAATCAGTCTGCTGATCTGGATTTTGCGTAAATGATGATATATTAGATATGATAGCTGCATTTGCTGCTGTTCCGTAAGCCTGACCATAAACACCTTCTAAGTAATAGGCGTTTGTAACAGCTGCATGATCGCCTTCGTTGAAACCTAATACAGCTCCGGTGTATTGTGTATCATTGCTTGAACTGACGACCTGACCAGCGTTATATACATTCTGCAAAACACCCTGACCTTCATTGCCGCCTTTCAATCTACCGATGATACCGCCGATGTAATTGTTACCAGTTACTTTACCGAGATTGTAGCTGTTCAAGATGCTACCGCCGCTGCTGTAACCGGAGATACCGCCGATACGATCATTTGTACCGTTGATGTTACCTCTGTTAACACTGTTAGCAATAACGACGTTAGTTCTTGGATAAGCGACGATACCGCCGATATAACCGAGACCTGTGATTTCACCGTAGTTGACGCAGTTGTCTACGATAACGTTTTTCTGGAATCTGCCGCCGATACCACCAGCGTATGCTGTTCCTGATGATGGAGCGCTGACAGCACCGTAGTTGACGCAGTTTGTTATGATAAGATAGTTGTCACCATTAATGTTGAAGTCGGAGATGATACCACCAACATTATTACCCTTACTTGTAACTGTAGCTCTGTTGACACAGTTGTCGATGTAGATATTACCTTGTTCTGAACTTCCAGAGAGTTCGATTACAGCGACAACACCACCTGTCTGCCAGTTATTTGTTTCAGCCTTACCGGTAATAGTAAGATTCTTAACTGTTGCGCCATGACCTAAAGTCTTGAAGAAACCTTGGTCATAGCTACCGGAAAGGTTAATGTCAACAGCGTAGCCGTTACCGTCGTATGTTCCTTTGAAAGGAATGACAGCACCGTCACCTATACAGAAGTTGACTCCGTCGATGTCGTTCATCTGGATGAAATGTTTTCCTGTTGTATTGAATCCTAACTTCATATTATCTGTTAACATCTTCAAGTCATCAACAGAATAAATCTGATATGGATTCTCTTCCGTACCTTCACCACCGAAGTCAGGAGCTGTTCTATAAGAACATACCTTCCACATACTTACCGATTCACCACAATTACCTCTTACATAGAAATTGTATGTTGTATTAGGATTCAAGCCTGTAAATGTGTATTGTGTTTCTGTGATATTTGTTGCTGTAGGAGTTGTATTTGCGTCTGGTTTGCTACCATCGAGTGACACATAAACATCCCATGCTGTCTGACCAGGGAATGGTTCCCAAGCGATAGTCGCTGTTCTTTGTGTTGATTCCTCACCCGTAATTGACAATACCTTGTAGCAATCAATTGTCATAGGAGTGATGTCGAACTTAGCATTTGTTCTTATAGCAGAAATACTTCCCGTACTTGAACCTTGGTGTACCAAGTAAGCATCGCCGTTCCAGTCACTTCTCGAAAACATAGACGAGTTAGGAACATTGGTGTATTGCCATCTCAAGCCTGAAGCATAGCTTTGTCCTTTCTTCGCGATAACGACGACCAGATTCTTCAACCCTTCATATAAATAAGGTGTATCGAATTCAAATGTCTGCCATCCGTCAGTTGCACCAATGGTAAGAGCTGTATGCTGATATACCATTGTAAGATCTGCTTCCGGAGTCCAGTCAGTATTGCTACTATAAGCACTCTTATCGGTCTCACCGATATAGATTCTCAATTCGTGTACATACTGTGAAGCTCCAGGAGTTGTACAATAAAATGCCAATGAGTTAATCATACCAGCTTGACCTATCTCACTTGCAGGATAAATCAATTCGGTATAACCGTTAGAATAGTAATTTTGGAACGGATTATCTCTCGAATCCAAAGTTCCGTCGCCGACGATATATTCATCAGCCCGTAATGCCTGAGGCGCTACCAGCACCAGAAGCATAAGAAAAGTTAGAAACTTTCTCATAATGATAAAATTTAGTTAGTAAAAAAAGTTTAATTATATAAATTTCAAAATATTCAAAATAGTAGATAAATCATTTAGAGACTCCCAACACTTGTCAACATTTATATGATAAAGAACGTAAAAAAAATCACAAAATGTAATTGTAAAACGAACTTACAAATATAGTAAAAATATTTAGACGCTTAACCTGATATTTACATTTTATTTTTTTTAAAATCATCTGTAATTATTGAGAATTTCGTTATTTTTGAACAATCAAATTTTATTATCATGAGGTACACTTTACATTTTAGATTTATCGCGATTATTATCGCGCTGTGTTTCACCTTATCGACTGAAGCACAAAACAATCCGTGGAAACAAGTTTGTAAGCTCCCTGCAACAAACGCATTTTACATCACCAACAGCGGCAACATGCTCTTAGCAGATTATCTCTTCGACATGAACGGAGGAATCTACATCTCCACCGACAAAGGCAACTCTTGGGAAAAGACCGATGTTCAGGATTACAACTACAACTATTTCGTTGAGAATGAAAATTACATTTTCGCAGCAGGTTATTCGGCTCACATTGCACGTTCTGCCGACGACGGTCTTACTTGGGAAGTAATCAGTTACGCTGATGCTGTGGAAGAAGAACTCGGCGAGAATTTAGAATACACTCTCTGCTACGCCATGGCCTTCCATGACGGAAAACTTTTTGTCGGCGACTTCTCCGGCGGCGGCATCGTTTATACTGAAGACGACGGCGAGACATGGAACAAGACCGACATCGCTCCTCTTACATTTAACATCGACGGCAAAGATGTCGTGGAGAATATCTACAACATGGTTTCTTATAACGGCGACCTCTACGCATTCGGCGTGTATTTCGTATTCAGATATTTGCCGGAGGAAAACTCTTGGGAAGTGGTTCGCGACGACAGCAACTTCATGGCTATCGCTACAATATACAACAATAAATTGTGCACCGGACGTTCTGTTCCAAATGAAAGCACTGAAGTTCCTTTCATCCTCACTCTCGATGAAAATGACGTATGGAGCGAACTGCCTCGCCCAGAAGGAACCAACGACAATAACATCAGAGCGATGTTTGCTAATGGCGACGACCTCTTCGTAGGAATGCAGCAGACCGGATTGTATTTCACCAACGACGAGGGTCTCACATGGCACACCCTCAACGACGGAATACCTTATTCTACAGGTTACTATTTCACTCCTATGTTCTTCGATTCTGATGACGAATACATCTACCTCGCCGCCTACGAACCTGACTACTCCACTACCGAAAACAGCGGACTTTACCGCCTCGCTAAAAGCGACCTTCCAACATACGACGGAATAGAGAATATTGAAAACAACAAATCCGCAATATTCAACGGCACTTCGCTTACATTCAATGGAAACGCAGAACACGTTATGATATGCGACATGAACGGACGCGTCGTTGAGTATGATATGAATGATAATACCGTAAATCTTGAAAACCTCAAAAACGGAGTTTACTTATATAACGCCGTTGTTGACGGAATGAAAGTTTCAGGAAAATTTGTCATAAAATAACTTCACATATATAGGGAATTTCTATAAATTGCTTTGCAAATGATTTATGAATTTTTATTGAGAAGATTTTTGTATTTCTTGAAAGAGCATAGCGAGCTATGTGATTGAAAGAAAGACGAAAAGATTCCGATAAAAAACATAAAGCATGCAAAAGTTTTTATTGTAATTGTCAAAAATTATTTAAACGTGGAATTTATAGAAGTTCCCTATATGCAATAAAAAAGGGACGTTTCATTTCTGAAGCGTCCCCTTATTTTATCCGTCATTGTTTCACCACCTTCTTGACAATCGTCTCTTCTCCTATTATCTTCAGATAATAAATTCCCGGCTTATATTCGTTCATATCTAAGACATAAGCGTTAGCGTTGACGTTCACCTTCTCCACCACCTGAGCGTTCGGCATAAAGACGACAATCTCTTGCATTCCCGCACATTCAACTTTAAGTTCGCCCTTGGTAGGGTTAGGATATATCTTGGCATTCATAACGAAGTTATCTTCCACACCAACAGTGACATTAATAGTAACGTCTGCCGTACCTTCACATCCGTTTCTTGTTCCGACTACGGTATATGTCGTTGTTTCGTCTGGACTTACTGTTATCATTGCTGACGTCTCACCAGTCGACCATACGTATGAATCGGCACCTGTCGCTATCAGTATCGTACTCTCTCCTTGAGATATCTGTGTATTTCCGACAACTGTTACCGTAGGGCTCTCCACCACAGTCAACGTCAGGATGTATGTTGTTCCATTATATTCGTTTTCATACTGATGAGTACCAATTTCCGGAGCTACAATATTGAATCCGTATTCTGTATAATCATCGCCTTCGCATATCTGCTCCGAAATATATTGCATGCCATCCTCGCTTTTCATCACAGAAAGAAGATGACGTGCCTCGCTTCCGAAGTCTCCTGCTCCATCAACTATTACGGTTCCTTGTGAATTTTTGATTCTATAATATCCGTCGCCAAACTGACAACATATTCCGTTGCCTCCGTCGTCTTTGATGACGAACATCACACAGTCTCCGTCAGATACCGTAACTTTCTCCTCATGTAATTCTGTAGCTGTCGATCCTGACAGATATTGATAAGGACCACCTGAAGCTATCACATTATAATCTGTATCTAAGACTTCCCACGTAGTCTGCATACCGTATTTATCCTGCATGATTTCTATCGTAAGGTCTTCTTCATCATCTGAAATTGCAGCTATCGACATATCTACGCTATTTATCGTCACAGTCTCATCAGTATTGAAATTAGTTCCGTTAGCCTTCACGATCTTAACAGTCACGTCATGATTTCCACCTGACATTGTCACTGGAATATTTACGGTAGATATATTATAAGACGGAATGTTGCCTTGCCAAGAATAATCTTGAGCCGAACCGCCATCCACTGTTATTTCAAAATCCAAGGAAGTAAGCGCCTGAAGACCGCCGTTAGCAATAGTCACGTTAAGTTCCTTATCGTTTGTACATGACACAGCATTAGGAATTATGCCTGTGATATATGGATATACATTTTGGTTTGTTCCCATGAAAGTACCAAGTTCGTTAGCGTTGATGATAGGACGTGTAGGAGTTCCTTGGTACTGTTCCGTAACGAATACCAAAAACGACACATTATCAATATTGACATCAACTCCATTAGGACTACCTATAGTTTGTGGAATGTTATAGGTATATGTCTTTGTAATCAAGGTTCCTTCTGTTGTAGGCGAGATAGCGTCGCCCCAGGTTGGAGTGACAGCATCGCGGAAGACATGCATGTGACGATATTGTCCGTTTACATATTGGTCGGGATTGTTGAATCCTCCTTGCTGTGGTCCCATGATATTATCCTGCATCATTATCACGTTAATATAATTGGTACTTGCAGGACTATCATCCGTATAATAAACCTCTACATTGATAGTTGCGGTACGTGATTCTGAATTTATTACAACCTGACCACCCACATTACACTCAGCTGCCATTGCCAATTGTGAATTGGTTTCCGAAGGCCAATCCACTCTTCCGATGCCATGGTCAGTAGAACGGTTCACCACTGCTTGAGGCCATGCGTCAATATTGAAACCGTATGAAATCGCACCGCCATCATCGGTGTTTAAATTTGGATAAAACATGGGAGCATAACTGCCCGAGTGAATATTAACAGCCCAAACCCTACCTGGATATGTAGCCATCAGACTATTCGCGACTCTGTGTCCGTCGGGACAATTCTGACAATTAATTCCTGTAAACTCCTCAATAACGACATTTCTGTTCTGAGGCACCGTCGATACAAATTGCTGAGCGTTAATATGCAGTGCCATAGCAACAATGATTAATGTAAAGATTCTTTTCATAGTGTTAATATTTTAATCTGAAAAACTGGGAATCTGAAAATCTGAAAAACCGAGAATCTGAGAAGACTTTGGCTGTTGAACTTTGAACTAAGTATTTTGAACTTTTGCCATTATCCATTTCTCAGGTTTTCTAGTTTTCAATTTTTCAGATTTTAAATTACTTAATTTTATTTTTTAACGATTTTCTCAATATAAATTCCATCTTCCGTAACTATCTTCATGAAATATATTCCAGGAGTATAGTCTGTGATATCAATAAGGTATCGGTCTGAATTGACAGCAAGATTTTCCAAAAACTGACCGTTAGTCATATAAATCATAATTTTCTGCATTCCATCACACTCTATATTCAGCTCATTTTCTGATGGATTTGGATATACCTTCGCAGAAGAAACTACATTTTCATCTATTGCAACGCCATCTCTCTTTACAGATATGAGATGATAAGTTTCTATATCGAATTTTCCGTCGCCATCAATAACGACATCGCCTTTAGAGTTTAACACTCTGTAACCGCCTTCTCCGTTACCGTTATTTATTCCGTTTCCGCCTGAGTCGGTGATGATGAACTTAACGCAGTCATCTTGTGAAAGTGTCACCGATTCAGTATGCAACACTGTTCCAGGCTCATCCAAATATTGATAAGGTCCGCCAGAATACAGGATGTTGTAGTCCGAATCTATGACGTACCATTTAGTCTGATGTCCGTATTTGTCTTGTGTAATTTCTATTGTCAAGGTTTCCTCTTCTACCTCAGGATCTATTTCAAGATCGAGCCATTGTTCTGCCTGGAATTCTATTGTCACAGCAGAACCTTCGTATGGTTCAGCGTTAATTTCTACAATCTTCACTGTTACGACATTATCCGCATCAAGCTCATCCACTGCAAAATCAACAGTCATCTCGCGTTGTCCTAAAAGACTTCCCTCCCAATCAAATTCCGAAGTGATTCCATTAGCAGTAGTTTCAAACTTCATGTTATTAATTTCGTTTTTTCCTAAGTTAGCGACATTAACCTTAATGACGTTATTTTCTGAACATGAGATATACGATGCGGGATAGACTTCTGTAATTACTGGAGAATTAGCGGCATCTACATCCTGAACTGTAAGCAATTCATTAACGTTAAGTACAGGACATGTCTGGTATCCGTCGTAAAATTCAGATACGAAAGCGATGAAATGAATATTGTCTATTACTGCTTCGGTTCCGTTAGGGTCGCCTATGATTTCTGGTATCGTATAATTGTATGTCTTTGTTATCAGAGTTCCTTCTGTTGTAGGGCTGATTTCTTCGCCCCATGTAGGAGTCACCACATCACGGAGCACATGCATGTGATGATATTCGCCGTTGATATATTGTTCCGGATTATAGTGACCGCCTTCTTGACCGCCGATGATGTCATCTTGTAGCATCATCACAGTGAGATAATTCTTGTCTTTCGAGCTGTTTGATGTGTAGTAAACCTCCACGTTAATTGTCGCTTCTCTTGTCACAGGATCTATCACCACTTGACCGTCAATATTACATTCCGCTTGCTGAGCAAGTTGTTCCATTGTATATGACGACCATTGTTCACGACCGACGGCGTATTCTGAGGTTCTGTTGACATAGCCTGCCGGGAAGGAATAAAGCTGGTTGGCTTCCACCATGGCTGTACCGTCTTCTGTGTTAAGATTCGGGTAATTTACAGGTGAGAACGAACCTGCATGTATGTTCACCAAAAACACTCTTCCTGGATAAGTCCTTGCTATTCCATTAGCGACCATCTGACCTTCAGGACACCAGGTACAATTCTTTCCTGTGTATTCTTCAATAAAAACGTTTCTGTTTTGTTGTTCCGTCGTGACGAACTGTTGAGCGTTAATCTGTAACGCCATAGCGATAGTGATTAAGGTAAAGATTTTTTTCATTGCATTATATTAGAATCTGAAAACCTGAGAATCTGAAAACCTGAAATCATGATTTTCCGTCTCAGGACAAACTGTTTGCAAATTTAATAAAAATCTTTTTAGAATTTGACTTCACATAAGATAACTTTACTTTTTACGCAAACTTATTTCAAAGAGAAGTCTGTTTATCGAAATTATTTTATTTTGGTTAACAATTCACATAAAAAGATTACATTTGTGCTTTAATATTCAGAATAAACAAACCATGAAAAAGTCATTATTATTTATCTTGTTTTTTACGGCGTCATTATGTTTGATGTCTCAAAGCGGAAACGTAATCTTTCAAGAATCATTTGATTCCGATATTTTAAGCGGTTGGTCGATGACTGACGACGGCGCAGCCAACTGGTCATTAGGAATCTCTAACAATGCGGGCGGACTACCCAACGAATTGCAATTGGCATGGACACCTGTATTCGAAGGCATCACTCGCGTAGTATATATGACACCGATAAATTTCGCAGGTATCGAATCAGCGACATTGTCTTTCAAACACGACGTTTACGTATATGAAGACTGCGCTACAATAGGATTCGCAACATCGTCAGACAACGGCAGCACCTGGAACACCGCCTGGAGCAAGACATACTACGAATCGGGAGAATATATAGTCGAGGATACTTTCAGCTCCGTCGATATGGGAAAAGACAACGTCATGTTATGCCTATACTTCGAAGGTACCACATACAACATCAACTTCTGGTATATCGACGACATATCGATAATAAGTTACAATCAGGTCGATGCTAATCTCATCGGCATCAACAATCACGAATATGCCATATTCGGCGAAAACGAAATCTCATTCACCTTGCAAAATACAGGTTCCAACAATATTGATACTTTCACAGCTTCCTACACAATAGACGGCGAGACTGTCACCGAGACTTTCAACACCAACATTACAACGATGGAGAGCGAGAGTTTCATCTTCGAAACAAAGCATTCGATGGAATTAGGAAGCCATCAACTCGAAGTTGAAGTCACTTCTGTCAACGGCATCAGCGACGAAAACCAAAGTAACAACCATGCTGAGAAAGAGATTATTTCTGTAATTGGCATCACACAAAAAATCCCTATGATTGAACACTTCTCCAGTTCGAGCTGCGGTCCTTGCGTTGAGGTAAATTCCATCATGGAAGATTTCACCAACGACAATGCGGGCAAGTTCACATACGTGAAATATCCTTTAAACTTCCCTGGCGCCGGCGATCCTTATTATACAAGTGAAGCAGGTGTAAGGAAGTCGTTCTACGATGTAACCGGCGTCCCTAAAATCTTCTTCGACGGCATTTTCGACATCTCTTACTCCATAGAACAAGAAGAGTTGGAAGCAAAACTCGAAACTCCTGCAATAGCTAACATCAGAGGTTCTTTCGATATGGATGGCAACACCATAAATATAACTGCCGACTTCATGTCGTATATCGATATGAATAACATGAAAGCTTTTATTTCGGTCAACGAGAAAACTACTACTGAAAACGTCAGCAGCAACGGCGAGACAGAATTCCATCACATCATGATGAAAATGTTAGATAACGCCGAAGGCAACGACTTGAACATAACCGCCGGTGAATATAAACGTTTTGATTTTTCTTACGACATGTCGTCTACTAATGTTGAAGACATCAACGACTTGGAAGTTGCTTTATGGATACAAGACATTGAAAGCAAGGAGATAATCAACAGCCGCTTCGCCTACGAATATACAGAACACGTCTATCCAGTTCAGAACATGACATTAGAAGAAGGCGGCAGCAACAATCTCGTCATTTCTTGGGAGGCTCCTCAAAATAACAACGCAAGCGGATATAACATCTATGTCAATAATGAATTGGTTGCGGAAAACATCAGCGAGTTGTCATACCAACATCCATTGTCAGAGGCAGGATTCTATATTGTTGAAGTTGTAGCCTTATATGATGATAAATCATCGGTAGGCGTTGTCAAGACCATAGATGCGGAACTCAACATCAGTGAAGATACCGATATTAGTATCAACATTTACCCAAATCCTGCAAAAGACCTTGTTAAGCTGTCAGTTGTCAGCAGTCAGCAGTCAGAGGTGAGAATTTATAATATTTTAGGAATAATGGTAGATGAGATTGAAATGAATTCCAATGAAATTGAGATAAATGTTTCCGAGTATAAGTCAGGAATATATTTCATCGATGTTGAAACATCAAACGGGAACATCATCAAGAAGATGATTGTTGAATAAGACCTATCAATTATATTTTCAGATTCTAAAAAAGGACGCGTCAATCATTTCTGAATTGACGCGTCTCTATTTTCAATTTTCAGTTTTCAACTTTCAATTGTCAATTGTTAATTGTTAATTGTTATATTCCGCCAAGATACCTGCTACCTTGTCTGGTGTCACGCGACCATAGACTTTGTCGCCAATCATCATGACTGGAGCCAAGCCGCATGCACCTACGCAGCGTAAGCAGTTCAAGGAGAACTTGCCGTCTTCTGTTGTGCCGCCCACCTGTACTGCGAGCTGACGTTTCAATTCATCGATGACTTTCTCTGCGCCGCGGACGTAACATGCCGTACCCAGACATACTGAGATAGGATAACGACCTTTTGGCGTCATGGTGAAGAAAGAATAGAACGAAACGATGCCATAGACTCTTGCCACTGGGATACGCAACTCTTCTGCCACCAATTCCTGAACTTCTGCCGAGAGATAGCCAAACTCGCCCTGTACCTTGTGAAGTACGTTGATTACTTCGCCGCCGTCGTTGTTAAAAGACTTGCATATATCTTTTACGAAGTTTATCTTGGATTCTGATAATTTTATAACTGCCATAATATTTACATTTTAATCATTAAACAATAAACACCTTATTATTCCCCAATCTCGACATGGTCTGATTTGTCGAAATAATGTGTATGTAACAGTTCATGTGACTTATGTCCGCATGGTTCTCCAAGAAATTCTTGATACAACTTGATAATTGAAGGATTTTCGTGTGACTTACGAATTGGTTTGTTACGGTCTTCTTCGTAGATAGCATCGAAGCGTTTCTTGATAATCTTGCTGTTGCCATGATGATAAGGCTGACCTGCGCCGCCGATACATCCGCCTGGACAAGCCATCACTTCAATAGCATGGAATTGTTCTTTACCTTCACGTACTTTTTCCAACAATGTACGAGCGTTCTTCAAGCCGTGAGCGATACCGATATGGATTGGTGTTCCATTGAAGTCGACCCAAGCGTCGCGGATACCTTCCAAGCCACGTAATTCTGTAAAGTCAATCTTATCTAATTTTTTACCTGTAAACACTTCGTAAGCTGTACGAGTAGCAGCCTCAATAACGCCACCTGTAGCACCGAAGATGACAGCAGCGCCAGTCGATTCGCCGAGAGGGTCGTCGTAGTCTTGTGGTTCTACTTCTTTAAGGTCTAAGTTGAATTGTTTTATCAAGCGAGCCAACTCACGTGTTGAGAGAACGTAGTCAACATCTGGATTGCCATCGACTTTGAATTCGTCGCGTTTACATTCGTATTTCTTAGCAAGACAAGGCATGATAGAAACAACAACCAAGTCTTCGCGTTTGATGCCCATCTTATCTGCCCAATAACTCTTGGCGATAGCGCCGAACATCTGTTGAGGTGATTTTGCTGTTGATGGGACGTCGAGCATATCAGGGAAGTTATGTTCGAAGAAGTTGACCCAACCAGGGCAGCATGATGTCAATATTGGGAGACGCACTGAGGTATCGCCTTTAGTGAATCTGTCGATACGTTGTAACAATTCTGTACCTTCTTCCATGATTGTCAAGTCGGCTGCGAAGTCTGTATCGAATACATAGTCGAAGCCAAGTTGACGTAATACTGCTGCGAGCTGACCTGTGACTATGGTACCTGGTTCCATTCCGAACTCTTCGCCTATAGCGACGCGTACTGCAGGTGCTGTTTGAACGACCACTGTCTTCTTAGGGTCGTTAATAGCCATCATGACGTTACGTGTGTCGTCAACTTCGCTCAAAGCGCCAACTGGACAAACTTGAACACATTGACCGCACATTACGCATGGAGAATCAACCATATCTTGTTCGAAAGCAGGAGCTACAACAGCTTGGAAGCCGCGGTTCACTGCCGAGAGTGCGCCAACGCTTTGTATGTTGTTACATACGTTTTCGCAGCGGCGGCACATGATACATTTGTCGACATCACGGATTATTGAAGGTGACATATCTACGCGGTATGTCGATTGTTCGCCTTTGTAAGGGATTTCACGTATGCCGAGGTTCTGAGCCAATTTCTGCAATTCGCATTGACCTGACTTAGCGCAGGTTAGACAGTCTGTCGGGTGGTCGGAGAGAATCAGTTCGACGACTGTGCGGCGTGCGTTGATGACGCGTTGTGAATGTGTAAGGACTTCCATACCATCGACACAGTCTGTTGCACAAGCAGGTGCTAAGTTACGACGTGGTCTGCCGTTAAAGTCCTTAACGACTTCAACAACACAGACGCGGCATCCGCCCGGTTTGTTTTCGAAATTCATTCCTGCCAATTCAAAATAACACAAGGTAGGAATATGTATACCAGCTTGACGAGCAGCTTTCAAAATGGTTGTGCCTTCTGCTACTTCAACCTGTTTGTTATCTATTGTGAGTTTTATCATAATTCTATTCCTTTCTAATTATTTGATTGAGATTGCACCGAATTTACATTTTTCAATACATGCACCGCACTTGATACATTTGAGGTTGTCGATATGATGAGCCATTTTCTTTTCTCCTGAGATAGCGTCTTGAGGACACACTCGTTTACATGCGCCGCAGCCTATACACTTGGTAGGATCTATTTCATAACTCATCAACGACTTACATACGCCAGCGCGACATTTCTTATCGACGACATGTTCGACGTATTCATCCCAGAAGTTGTCTAATGTAGAAAGGACAGGGTTTGGTGATGTCTGGCCCAAACCGCATAATGCTGTGTCTTTGATAACGCCAGCAAGGTTACGTAATTCCTGAAGGTCTTGCATTGTTCCATTACCTTTGGTAATCTTGTCAAGGATTTCAAGCATACGTTTGTTACCGATACGACATGGCGAGCATTTGCCGCAGCTTTCTTCGCAAGTGAATTCGAGATAGAACTTAGCAATAGCCACCATACACGATGTCTCGTCCATGACGACCATACCGCCGGAACCCATCATAGAACCTGCTGCCACCAAGCTGTCGTAATCGATAGGTGTGTCTAAGTGTTTTTGTGTCAGACATCCTCCTGAAGGACCACCTGTCTGAACAGCTTTAAATTGGCGGTTATTCTTGATACCACCTCCAATTTCATATATAATGTCACGAAGAGTAGTTCCCATAGGCACTTCAATCAAGCCCACGTTGTTGATTTGACCAGCCAATGCGAACACCTTGGTTCCTTTTGATTTTTCTGAGCCTATGCTTGCAAACCAGTCGGCACCTTTAGTGATGATGAGAGGAATGTTTGCAAATGTTTCAACGTTATTAACATTAGTTGGTTTTCCGAGGTAACCCGACACTGCTGGGAACGGTGGTTTGAATGTAGGTTCACCGCGTTGACCTTCCATAGAGTGGATGAGAGCTGTCTCTTCGCCGCACACGAAAGCGCCGGCGCCATAACGCAACTCTATGTCGAAATCGAAGCCGCTGCCGAGGATGTCGGTTCCCAACAATCCATATTCTCTTGCTTGGCGCAATGCTATCTGCAAGCGTTCGATGGCGAGAGGATATTCAGCGCGGATATAGACCAAGCCTTTTGTTGCGCCTATGGCATAACCGCATATCGCCATAGCCTCGATGATTGAGTGCGGGTCGCCTTCCATGATAGAACGGTCCATGAAAGCACCTGGGTCGCCTTCGTCGGCATTACACACCACGTATTTCTGGTCGGCGTCGTTCTTAGCGCAGAGTCCCCATTTAACACCTGTTGGGAAGCCAGCGCCTCCTCTGCCGCGGAGTCCTGATGCTGTCACTTCAGAGATAACATCTTGCGGCGTCATCTCTGCCAACACTCTGCCAAGACCTTCGTAGCCATCACGTGCTATAGACTCGTTGATGTCTTCTGGATTGATGAAGCCGCAGTTACGCAGAGCTATGCGAAGCTGCTTCTTATAAAACCCCATGTGCTTGGAGTCAGACACGTGTTCTTGTGTCTCTGGATCTACATAAAGGAGGTCCTTTACCTTGCAACCTTGAATAATATGTTCTTCAACTATAGTCTGAACATCGGAAGGTTTTACCTGAGTGTAGAATGTGTTGTCAGGTATCATCTTCACGATAGGTCCCTTTTCACAGAATCCGAAGCAGCCCGTCTTTATGACTAGGACTTCATCTTGCAAACCTTTTTCCTTTAATATTGAATTAAAGTTCGCAACGATTTCGTCACTTGCCGATGACTTACATCCGGTACCGCCACAACAAAGTACATGCATTCTAATCTTTGCATTATCTTTATCAGCCATGGCATCTTCAATCTGAATCGACGTTTCTGGATTCTCACTCTTTTCACGAAGATAGAGACTCGACTGAAGTCTTTTTTTCATTTCCTTCAGTTCAACTAATGATTTAATTTTTGCCATCTCAATTTAATGTTTGTTTACGTATTAGTATGAAGTGGCAAATATATTAAATCCTTTTCTCATTTCAAATAATTTTTTTCAGAATTTTTCATAACAAACATCCGCCTCTTTTATCTTTATCAACACCACTTCATTTGCATTTCATCAACACAAAAAAAAATCTAAAATTTCTTTGTCTTTGTATGCATTTTTCAATAAAAAAAATATTACCTTTGCGGACATTTTTAAATCAGAGTAATACAGACATTAATTAATAATTTAAATCATTAAAAATCACATTAATCATGAGAAAGTTTTTACTCATCGCGCTTGTATTTTTAGCAACACAAGCATTCGCACAGAAGGATTATCAATTCAGAATTTCTTCATTCATGTCGGAAGACGCTTTACAAACACAAACTTACCAGTATCTAACTCCAGACGGAGCTGACCTTGCTGGCATCCACGAAATAGATTTGGTCTCGTATGCTGAACCTCAAGAAATCATCGACTCTTTAGTTTATGATGAAGAAGGTCGTATCATCCAAATAGCATCACACCAACTTCTTGACGGTCAATGGTTAAAAGTTTGCTGGGTAGACTATACATACAATGAGATGGGATTAAGAGAAACAAGAAAGAATTACAACGACTTCAATGATGGATATGGAGGTGTACTCGGCGGAACATATTACTATTATTATGACGAAGACGGCAAAATGACAAATTGGGAGTTAGATTTCGCTGGCATCATCTTCGACAAAGGAGAGCTAACATATAACGAAAAAGGCTTACTCGAAAAGGAAGTAATCTACAACAATCCTTTCACTGGCATCTATGAAGAATCAGCAAGATTAGAATATTTCTATGATGACAACGATTATCTCGTAGAGACACATGACTATTCATACGACAGTAATACAGGTTCAGTCACTTTGCAAGCTATCAACATAAATGAATATGACGAACTTGGAAACTGCACACTTACTATGTCTACAACTCCTTCGGGCGTTGTTCAAGAAAAGAGAGTTTACAAATATGACGAGAAAGTTTTAGCTGAAAACATCTTTTTCTACCCTAACCCAGAAAAAGACTTCCCAGTATTTCCTCAAATGCACAATATGTTGACATCATACGAATTCTGGACACAAGACATGAATAGTGGAATCCTCGTTTATGTTATCGACTATTTAGTTAACTATGAACAAATCGGTGAAGCAGGATTGAGCGTCACAGCAAACGCTGAACAAGACACAATCTGCTTAAACGAAAGCCTTAATCTTAGTGTTGAAGTTTACGGCGGCACAGGCGACTACACTTACTCATGGACTCCAGCAGAATTGTTAGACGACGCTGAAAGCCAAAATCCAGTTGCTACTCCAACAGAAGCAGGTGAAGTCACTTTCACAGTAACAGTCGACGATGGTCTTGAAACAGTAGAGGCTTCTGTAACAGTTTTCGTTAAAGACTGTACAAGTATTGATGAAAACCACTTCAACAACGTAAGCATCTATCCTAACCCAGCTGAAGACTTCATCATGATCAATTCAGAAAACGTTGAATTTGTAGAAGTCATCGACATCTACGGAAGAGTCATCACAACTTCAGAAATCAATGGTGAGACAAGAATCGACATGAGCAACTTCGCTAACGGCATCTACTACGTAAGATTACACAGTAACGGCGAAACAGCAGTTCAAAAAGTCGTTAAAAACTGATAATTACAACCAGATAAAAAAAGGAGGCGCACGCCTCCTTTTTTTTTTAAGTATTTCTACAAATTGCTTTGCGATATTTATCTAAACGGAGAATTTATAGAAGTCCCCTTTAGTTTGATACAGGACGAATAGTGAGACCTCGGTATCTGTAATTCATATCTTCACTCTGATATTCATAATCAGAATAAAGGATATAAGAATAATCGCTGCTATATTGATGTGGTGTAGAAGACCAATAGTAGCATTCTCCATATATGTATGACGCAGTCCCGTCACGATAGCCCGAGGCTGGGATAAAAATGTAATTGCCGTTACTGCCCGTGACCTTAAATCCATCGACGCCGTTCTGTGTTTCTGGTGTCCAGCTACAATTGTATATTAACTCTCTTATCTCGTCTCTCGTAGGCATTCTCCAGCTGCCGCCCCAGTTAGCAGCGGCTGCGTCGTATTGTGCGTTGCCAGAGATATCGTTCTGCTGTTGTCCGAAGGTGACGCTGTTATCTTGCGTGAATTCTGCTTTGGTTTCCGTCTCGCCCCAAGCGTAATAGTTACCATAGTCTTCCGGATTGTCGGCGCCAACATTACACGTCGCCCATTTCAGTCCGCTCGAAAGCCCCAAGTCAACATATTGATGACCGTTTATCATTCCGTCAGATAAAGTCGTGAAATACTTCTGTTCACCATAACTTGTACCTTCGCTGTTTGTAGCGTAGGCTCTCATATAATATGTAGTACTATGGGTGAGATTGGTAAGTTGCGATGTAAATGCTCCCGTTCCGTTACCATCAGTTGTTTTATTATCATCGATTGTCGGATCTGGAGAAGTACTCCAGCATACGCCTCTTGCTGTCACTGCTGCTCCGCCGTCATCGGTGACATTACCGCCTGATGTAGCCGTCGTTGAAGTCACATTGGTCACAATCGTCGTCGTCACTATCGGGAGTTCAATGTTTTGCAAAGTCGTGAAACTCTTTTGTTCGCCGTAGTTCGTACCTTTACTGTTTATGGCATAGGCTCTTACATAATATGTCGTGTTTGCTGTCAGATTTGTGAGATTAGATGTAAATATTCCTGTGCCGTTACCGTCAGATGTATGATTGTCGGAAATAGTCGGGTTTTGAGAAGTGCTCCAGCATACGCCTCTTGCTGTCACTGCTGCTCCGCCGTCATCGGTGACATTACCGCCTGACACCGCTGTTGTTTGTGTAATATCTGTGACATCGGCTGTAGCCACTGTTGGAAGTTCTATGTTTTGTGGGGTCGTGAACGACTTTTGTTCGCCGTAGTTAGTTCCGTTTTCGTTTGTGGCGTAGGCTCTTACATAATATGTCGTGTTTGCTGTCAGATTTGTGAGATTAGATGTAAATATTCCTGTGCCGTTACCGTCAGATGTATGATTGTCGTTAACTGTCGGATTTTGAGAAGTGCTCCAGCATACGCCTCTTGCTATCACTGCTGCTCCGCCGTCATCGGTGACATTGCCGCCTGATGTCGCTGTAGTTTGTGCAATATCTGTGACATCGGCTGTAGTCACTGTTGGACAATCCGTATTCGGTGTTTGCAGAGTCGTGAAACTTCTTTCTCCGCCGTAAACAGTCTCGTTATTACAAATCATATAAGCCTCGTAAGTGTAGGTACGACCTTCTGCGAGTTCGGCAATCTGATGTGAATAATCGCCCATCTCGTTACCTGGAACCATATATTTTATCGAGGTGCTTTCGTCAATATAAAGGACGAAACCTTTTTCGGTAAGCGATTTGTTTTCAATATTGATACTACCTTTCAATATTGCGGAATTAGTTGTAATATCGGAAGGTTCGAGAGTGATAATATTTACAAAATGATTAGCCTTGACAGTCAATTCAAGAGTCATGACATCGGAAATGACTTTTATTGTCGCGACGTTTTCACCAAGTGAAAGTTTCTCTCTGTCGATAGTCACTTCAATTTGCTTCAACGAATCAGGTTGCAACAGGCCTTCAGCCGCATCCATATTTACAATCCAAGATGCTGTATTCTCAATCTGATAGTTAAAAGGAGTCTCACCGTCGTTCAAAACATTAAAGGTACGTGAGATGTCATCGGCGATGTTTCCGAAATCAAGTTCACTAATATCGTTACCTTCATCATCGACGAGTTTCATGGAAGATACAAGTTTCTCCATTTTGATGTCACGGCTTATTGCGTCAGAACCTTTTACAGAAATGATTTGATCATCTTCATAATCTTTGTAACCATCTTTCGAGGCTGAGAGCGAATAGTCGCCGAGTTCCAATTCCACGAACTCGAAATAACCGTCAGACTTTGTCGCAGCAGTCTTATTGACAGGCTTCAACAAAACAGTTGCATTTTCAACATATTCTCCGGTAGCTTTATCGGTGACGTAACCATTTATCGCACCTTTTTGCTCCTCAACAGGTTTTTTACATGATTGGTTAAACACAATCAAGGCCATTGAAACCAATAACAATGATAAAATCTTTTTCATGTCTTGAGAATTAAAAAATAAAGAAAGGTTCTATTATCTTAAGGCACAAAAGCAGAACCTCATTAAACTTATTATGCCGCTCATTCAACAGCACAAATTTATTGTTTTATTTTATTTTTTCAAAAATATTTTACATTAATTTGATTACAAACTTTTTCTTCCGATTTTAATGCATATATTTGCGTAATAAAACAAATGTATTATCTAATTATGTTTATTATGAGAAATTTTTTACTTTCATTATTGGTTATCCTAACATTATCATCTGTCGCACAAAGCGATTATCAGTACCGTATCTCATCATTCATGTCGGAAGATGCCACAAAAACATTCACTTATCAATATGCGGAATCAACAGGAGCCGACTTACGTGGCGTACATGAAATCAACTTGTTAGAAATACCAGTATGGGAACTTATCGACTCTCTTCATTACGATGAAGAAGGCCGTATCATCCAAATAGCCACACATCAATGCTTCGACGGTGAATGGAGAAGAGTATGCTGGATCGACTATACATACAATGAAATGGGATTGAAAGAAACACGTAAGAACTACAACGACTTCAACGACGGATATGGAGGTGTACTCGGCGGAATATACTATTATTATTATGATGAGGAAGGCAGAATGACAAATTGGTTATTAGACTTCGACAACTATGATTTTCAGAAAGGCGAACTCACTTACAATGAAGACGGATTGTTAGAATCTGAACTTATCATGCAAGACCCTTTCATCGGAGTGATGGACAATTATGGTTTGATAGAATATTATTACGATGAAAACGGCAACAACACTGAAATCATCACTAAAACATGGGGGTATACCGATTGGGTTTACTCATCGCTGCAGTTCAACACATACGATGAAGCAGGCAACTGCATCGAGATCGTAAGCTCAAACGCTTCTGGTGTAGCTCAAGAAAAGAGAACATACAATTATGACATGAATGTTTTGGCGGAGAACGTATACTACTTCTCTAATCCTGAAAACAAATTCCCTACAATGCCTCAGATGCACAATATGGTTACATCATACGAGCAATGGCTGATTAATCAAAACAATGGCGAATTGAGTTTCGCAGGTAACTTCTTGTTCTCGTACGAAGAAATAGGCGATGTCGACTTAAGCGTCAGCATTGATGTTCCAGCGACAACGATAGACACTACAGTAATAGAATTAAATGCCAATGTTATCGGAGGTACAGGCAACTACACATACTCATGGACACCATCAGAATTATTAGACGATGCCACAATACAAAACCCTACAGCCACTTTTGAAGAAGACGGATCATATACCTTCACCGTGACAGTAGACGACGGCGAGACCACAGCCGAAGCTTCCGTAACGATTGAAGTTGTAGCTTTTATTGGTGTTGAAGAAAACATCCTCAACGACGTCAGCATCTACCCTAACCCAGCTGAAGACTTCATCATGATCAATTCAGAAAACGTTGAGTCTGTGGATGTCATAGACATATACGGCAGAATCGTCACATCATTAGAAATCAATGGTGAGACAAGAATCGACATGAGCAACTTTGCTAATGGCATCTACTACATAAGAACACACAGCAATGGTGCGACAACAGTAAAAAAAGTCATCAAAAACTAATTCCTTCAATTGAAGAAAAAATTGAATATAGAAGCGCCTGGTGGTGTAAAGCAAGTTCTTCTCCACACTTGCTGCGCGCCCTGTTCATCGGCAATAATAGAGTGCATGATGCAGAACGGCATCGTGCCTCTAATTTTTTATTGTAATCCTAACATATATCCTGAAGAGGAATACCGTATAAGAAAGGAAGAATGTACAAGATACGCCAAAAGTTTAGGACTTGAAATTGTTGATGCCGACTACAACCACGAAGCATGGCTTGCCGAAATGAATGGCTTGGAACACGAACCTGAGAGAGGGGGAAGATGCTTAAAATGTTTTAAGTATCGCCTGTTGGAATCGGCGCGTTACGCACACGAGAGAGGCATCACAGCATTCACCACCACACTAGCCTCGAGCAGATGGAAGTCGCTGGAGCAGATAGAAGAAGCGGGACGCTACGCCCAAAGTCATTTCCCAGACGTAATATATTGGGCACAGAACTGGCGCAAAGGAGGTCTCAGCGAACGACGCGTCGAGATAATAAAGGAATACAATTTCTACAACCAAAGGTACTGCGGCTGCGAGTTCAGTATGAGAAAAGAGAAAACGACTGACCAGTAATTATAATTTAATAATTCGCATTAAGATTCTAAGTTCTGACATTTCTTGGCTTTCCTCTGTTGACGACGTTTCATTCTTTCTTCTTTACGTTTAGAATAATAACTTAACGTCAGAACCAACGCTGCGCCAATAATGGCCATAACTATCGCTATTATCAATTCTTTGTCCATCGGAGGAAGATAAAAATGATAATCATACATACCAGGCAACACCTCTTTCCAAGGATATACTACGGGAAGACTGCCAATCATGAAACCTGACAAAACTGACAGAGTCTCATTTCTATATTCCTTCATAAGCCACGACAACAGATAAGAGATGCTAATGATACTTATCACAGCTCCTATAATAAAAGGCAACAATATCATCATGCCTTGTCCCCATGTAGACCACTTAGCTATCTGAGGGATAGCTTGTGTGACAATAAGTTCATAATTACCCATAACCATCATAAGATGAGAACCTGAAATTCCTGGAACAATCATTCCTAACGAGCCCACTACTCCACATAAAATAAGATATAGGAAATTATCATTAGAATATGGATTACTTTTTATTGAAAGAAAAAACGAAATGACAGCAGCCACAATCATAAACATTATCATTTTAGGAGACTTCTTCCCTATCATGCCCAAGACATAAACAATCGACGCTATGATTAAACCTATGAAGAAAGCGTACGCATATACCTCATATTTCTTGAAAATTGCCTTCAACGAAATTGCTGTTAGTATCATTCCCGCCATAATGCCAAATATCAATGTCAACAAGAATTTTATGTCAGTCCTTCTGGCAAATTCAGAGAACTCCCCTTTAAATAACAATTTGAACGCTTTCAAATTCAACGATTTTATCGAATTTATAAAGCGTTCAAAAACACCTATGATAAGAGAGACTGTTCCACTTGATACTGGAATAACATTCACTATTCCCATTGCCATTCCCTTAAAAAATGTCGAGATATATTGTTTTGTTGTCATATTTGTTGTTTTACCCTAATCGCTTCAAGTTTCATTCCACAAAACGCAAAAAAATAACTTTTGTTTTACATTTACTAAAATATTTTACAAAAAGATTTTTCTGATAAACAAAGATGGACACATCGTTCAACATATCCTTTTAAATTTTAATCTGACACTCTCATATACCACCTACATTTTCAACTTTCCATTTTCAGTTTTCAATCGCCAACCACTTCTCCGTAGATGTCAAAATAATCAGCCTTGACTAACCTAGCGTTGACGAAGTCGCCTATATTCAAGTCGGCGCTATCAACAGGAATGAGAATCTCGTCATCGACTTCAGGAGAGTCGTATTGTGTTCTTCCGATGTAATAATCTCCTTCTATTCTGTCAATCAAGACTTTCTCTATCGAGCCGACTCTTCTTTCGTTTGTCTCTAAAGAAATATTCTGTTGTATTGCCATGATAGTATCGACGCGTTCTTGTTTCACTTCATCTGGCACGTCATCTTCCATTTCGTAAGCCGGCGTTCCTTCTTCTGGTGAATAAGCAAACACACCTGCTCTCTCAAACTTCATCTCTCTCATGAAGTCGCATAGCTCTTCAAACTGTTCTTCTGTCTCGCCAGGGAAACCGACAATGAATGTAGTTCTGAAAGCGATACCAGGGACTCTATTACGAGCATTTTTCACAAAGTTTATTGTCTGGTCTTTATCGACGCCGCGTCTCATATTCTTCAATATCGGCGTGCTGATATGTTGCAAAGGAAGGTCGATGTAATTACAGATTCTTGGTTCGTTATTCATCAAATCAAGGAGTTCGTCAGGGAAACCTTGAGGATAACCATAATGAAGTCTTATCCATTCAAACTCTTTAATTTCGAGAAGTCGCTTCACCAAGTCAACGATATGAAATTGTCCGTCAATATCGCGTCCATAATAAGTAAGGTCTTGTGCGATGAGAATCAATTCCTTCACGCCTTTCTTAGCAAGAAGTTGTGCTTCTTCGATAAGATTTTCCATCGGCACAGAAACGTGTTCGCCACGAATCAGAGGTATCGCGCAGAAAGCGCAGCGACGGTTACAGCCTTCGGAAATCTTCAGATAAGCGTAATGACTTGGCGTTGAAAGAAGCCTTTCCGGATTGTATTTTAAAACCTGAGAATCTGAGAATCTGAGAGTCTGAGAATCTGAGAGGTTTTGAATCTGAGAAGCGATAAGCGACACTGATTCGACGCCGAAGAATCCATCTACTTCATGGATTTCTTCCTGTAGGTCTTTGCGATAACGTTGCGAGAGACAGCCCATCACATAAAGTTTCTTTATCTTATTGGCTTTTCTCAGTTCTGCATATTCGAGGATAGTATCGATTGATTCTTCTTTGGCGTCGCCTATGAATCCGCAGGTATTTATTATCACGACATCAGATTTTTTGTCGGAGTCGTGCATTATGTCATAGCAGTGACTGAGCGAGGCTGCGAGGTGTTCTGAGTCGACCTTATTTTTTGAACAGCCGAGCGTAACAATATTGAGTTTAGGTTTCTTCATCGACAATTAATTTCTTCCCTCAAAAAGGCTGTTGACGAAATCGTTTCTGTCAAATATCTGAAGATGGTCTATGCCCTCTCCCACTCCGATATATTTTACAGGAATCTTAAACTGGTCTGATATTCCTATCACCACGCCGCCTTTAGCAGTACCATCTAACTTTGTAAGTGCAAGCGCGTTGACTTCTGTGGCCGCCATAAACTGACGAGCTTGTTCAATAGCGTTTTGTCCTGTTGAAGCGTCGAGAACGAGAAGCACTTCATGAGGTGCGTCAGGAATGACTTTCTGGCATACTTTCTTAATCTTTGAAAGCTCATTCATGAGGTTGACCTTGTTATGGAGACGACCTGCAGTGTCTATTATCACGATGTCGGCATCTTGTTGAACAGCTGTCTTAACTGCGTCGTAAGCTACAGATGCTGGGTCAGCATTCATTCCGTGAGAGACGATAGGCACGCCGACGCGTTCCGACCAGATGGTGAGTTGATCTACAGCAGCAGCTCTGAAGGTATCAGAAGCGCCGAGTATCACACTCTTGCCTGCTTTCTTGAAATTATGTGCTAACTTTCCTATTGTGGTTGTCTTTCCTACGCCGTTGACGCCAACGACAAGAATGACGTAAGGTTTCTTATCTGAAGGAATGTCGAAAGTTGTTCCGTCACCAGAGTTGTTTTCTTGCAACAGAGCAGCGATTTCTTCTTTGAGGATCCGGTTCAGTTCATTAGTGCCGACATATTTATCACGAGCCACGCGTTGTTGGATACGTTCGATAATCTTCAATGTTGTATCGACACCGACATCTGAAGTAACGAGAATTTCTTCGAGATTATCAAGCACTTCATCATCGACTTTAGATTTTCCCATTATAGCCTTTGAGATTCTATCGAAAACACTAACGCGTGTCTTTTCCAATCCTTTGTCGAGTTCTTGTTTCTGTTCTTTCTCGACTTCTTTGTTTTTCTTAAAAAATGAAAATATGCCCATTATCTTATACTTTTTTTGCAAAGATAAGAAAAGTCTAAAGGCAAATGACGAAAGACGAAAGATTTTTTTGGAGTTAGCATGCATATTAATTTAGAAAACAAAGAACGCTATCTCATCTATGACGTTCCTATATTTTCAAAAAAATCTCCTCGCGGCATTTATTTCGTCTCGCTTCTCTCTTCGCTCCGCTCCGCTCGTGCTCAACTCCTTAATGCCGCTCGGCTCTTTTGCTTAAGACAATTTCCGGATTGTATGTTAATACTGATAAAGGCAGAGGCGGAGACCAAGGCCGCTGAACCTGCTGTCGGGATCGTCGCTGCTACGATACGACACTCGACAGCCCCTAGCACTGATGCTCCAGCTGCCGCCACGCGGCACACGGATAGAGCCTGACGAAGGTCCTGTTGGATTGGTCTGAGAACCGCTGCTGTAGTCACCTTTCCAGTCCTCACACCATTCCAAAACATTGCCGCTCATGTCGTAAATGCCTAGTTCATTAGGCGATTTTGTCTTTACGTTATGTGTTGCCGAACTGCTGTTACCGTACCAAGCAACATCGTCTATTGTGTTACTGCCGCTGTACTTATAGCCCTTGGATTTGTTTCCTCCTCGCGCCGCATACTCCCATTCAGCCTCTGTAGGAAGACGGAATTTCTTGCCTGTTAGACGATTTAGCATTGTTATAAATTCCTTACAATCGTTCCATGAAACGCATTCTACAGGTTTCTGAGAGCCTTTAAAATTACTTGGGTTACTTCCCATAACAGCCTCCCACAGTTCCTGTGTCACCTCTGTCTCGCCTATGTAATAGTCTGAAAGCGTCACTGAATGTACAGGATATTCATCACTATAAGCATCGCTGCGTTGCTCTGAGGTTGCGCCCATCGAGAAAGTGCCGCCTTCAATTTTTATCATCGTAAAGCTAACGCCGTTAACGGTGAAAGTTTCGTTGTTAACACTTACTATATATATATCCTCTTCATCTGAGACGGGGCGAACGGATCGACCGTGGTAGCGACCGTAGCTGCCCACGCCCTTGTAACCATCGAAGAAGTAGAGGTGGTACGCGATGTCGTCGTCGTAGCCACCGTAGCCGTCGTCCGGCGTAGAACTCCAATAGTATCCGTCCCCTCCGACGTAGTTGAACGACGGCTCGAGACGGGTACCCGCAGCAGGAAGGAAGATACTGTTACCGTTTGGTCCCGTAACCTTGTAGCCTTTAACGCCGTTCTGTGTAGTCCATCTCCAAGTGCATTTATTGTTTAATTCTTCTAATTCCGCTTTCGTTGGCAGTCTCCATGTACCTCCCCAATTCGCTCTCGCCGCATCGTGTGATGGAGTGAGATTGCCACTTCCGTCTATAATGCCCTGCGACTGTAACTCAGATATCCCACGTCCGTTGATAAGCTCATATATGCTAAGTCCGTAGGTTGCACTATTATCTTTTGTATATTCCGTTTTCGTTTCAGTCTCTCCCCATGCAAAATAATCTCCGTAGTCTTCTGGTTTGTTTGCTCCTACGTTACAAGTAGCCCATTTCACGCTCAAACCTAAGTCAACGTATTCATGGCCGTTGATTGTTCCTCTTATATCTTGTGAGGCATTCCCAGATGCCTGTTGTCTGTTGTCCGTTGTCTGTTGACTTACAAGTTTCTCATTCACCGTCAAGGTCTCGCCTTCCTTTATTGTAATGCTTTTCGTTATTGTGGTACAGCCTTGTTTCTCT